>WTKA01000071.1 GCA_011524605.1 Hyphomicrobiales bacterium
TGAAACTTTATTTTTGACAAATGATGCATTTAACTCAAACCCAAAGGGCACCATAGATTTACACCATGAATACGTCAAAAAAGCTTGAAATTACCAGTAGTTCCAGCGCTTTATTTCCTTTTCACAGTGTAAATCTATAGGCGCAGAATGGACTAAATTAATAGGTCCTGAGCCTAGATGTTGTCTTAAACTTGCTTTTTTAATAAAGAAACGATAGATCATAATAGCGGGGTCAATCAGTTTAGGGCGGTAATATGGGAAAGTCATTTCAAAATAGCTTTTCAATTTTTCTATTTATATTCTTGTTACCAGCTTATTCATTTGCACAAAGCGCTACTTTAGAAAGTAAGCCTATCATATCGATTGATGGCGCAGGGTTTGATGATCGCATTCAATTTGATACGATGAAGGCTTTGCGATTTGTGACGACTTATGAATATCCCCCTTTTGTTTATGTCAGGCGTGATGGTCGTCTAGGCGGATGGGATATTGAATTAGCACAAAATTTATGTCGCATGTTACAGAGAAAATGCACTATTCAGCAAGTTCCATTTGATCAAATTGGCAAAATGCTTATTGAGGAAAAAGCCGATATTGGTATTGCGGGGCTTAGAATGTCTCAAAATTTGGAAGATTTCTTAGACTTCACAGAGCCTTATTTGCGTCAAGGCGGCCGTTTTGTTGTAAGAACATCTTTTGCCGGCAGCCCTTTTAATAAGCAAAATATTGCAAATGTGCGGGTTGGTGTAACCGCGGGAACGGAACATGAGCGTTTTTTAAAAACAGCTTTTCCAAATGCGACTATTTTTCCTTTCCCCGAGCAGATGGATGCGCGTAAAGCGCTGGCGACCCGCCAGATTGATGCGGTCTTTGATGATGCAATGAGCTTGAGTTTTTGGCTCAATGGCCGGAGTGCAGAAAATTGTTGTAAATTTATAGATGGCGTTTATTTGCAGCCGGACTATTTTGGTGATGGTATTGCCATGGCTGTTAAGGATGGAAATACAGATCTTACTATTGCCTTAAATGCTGCCTTGGCTAGAATGGCGCGCGATGGCTTGCTTGCTAGTTTATACTTAAAATATTTTCCCTTGTCATTTATGTAATGAAAATGGACTTACTAGACTTTAAAATTCAGCTAGGCTATCGCCCAGGACTATTGGGGGCAATGATAGCGATGAATGCAGATCATTATGTCCGTATACGTGGCTTTAATCCAAAGTTAGAAGCTAATATTGCTAGCGAACTAGGCTTTGTATGGCAGCGGTATAGTGCAGATTTTGATGCGCTTATTTATGCCGAGCAAAACGGTCCTATCGTCGGAGGCGCTGTTTTAGATGGTGTACAAAGAGAGGGTAGTCTGCCTTTAAAAGAGCAACATGTAAAGCTGAAATGGTTTATCGTTGGTAATAATGCGCGGGGTTGTGGTTTAGGCAGTGCATTATTAGATTGTGCTATAAGAAAGGCGCGAGATATGGGCTATGGCAAGCTGGTTTTAAGTACAGACAAAGGTGCTGAAGCAGCTTTTCATCTTTACAAAAAGGCTGGCTTTGTTGAGGTTGGTCAGATTGAAGATGCCTTCTATGAAATGCGCGTGAAGCGCTATTATTTAGAGTTAGACCTATAGAAAAATAGACAGAAGGGGCAAAGTATTTGCCCCTCCCATCAAATGATGTCATTTAACTGGAATAGTATGAAATCATGGGGTCTCACCTGAGCCTAGGTTATTGTTGAAACTTTATTTTTGACAAATGATGCTTTTAACTCAAACCCACTTTTAAATTAAATGGGCACCATATATTTACACCATGAATGCGTCAAAAAAGCTTGAAATTACAAGTAGTTCCAGCGCTTTCTTGTCCGTTCATAGGGTAAATCTGTTGGTGTAGAATGGACTAAATAATCAAGTCCTGAGCCTAGCTATGGGCAAAAATATCTGTTTCTTCCCAGCCTGCAAGATCAAGTTGAGCGCGTGTTGGTAAAAAGTCAAAACAAGCTTTCGCGAGTGCTGTCCGGCCTTCTCTTTCCAGCATAAGATTGAGCTTTGCCATTAATTCATGCAGGTATAAAACATCGCTTGCTGCATATTCAAGCTGCGCTTCTGTGAGTGTATCAGCGCCCCAATCCGAGCTTTGTTGTTGCTTAGATAAATCTTTACCGATAAGTTCACGGCATAATTCTTTAAGCCCATGCCTGTCGGTGTAGGTGCGCACAAGTTTTGACGCAATTTTTGTGCAATAGATTGGTGTAACAGTCAGTCCTAAATATTTCTCAATAACGGCAACATCAAAGCGGGCAAAATGAAATATTTTCGTGATATTAGGATCTGCGAGCATTTTCTTTAAATTAGGGCAGTCATAGCTGCTACGATCTAGCTGGACAACATCAGCTGTTCCATCACCATTTGAAAGTTGAATAACACAGAGTTTATCACGATGGGGGTTTAGGCCGAGGGTTTCCGTGTCAATAGCGACAAAGGGTGCTGGTTTATAATTGTCTGGTAAGTCGCCTTTTGAAAATCGTATCTGTGTCATTATCAATCCTGATGAAAAGGGTGTTTATAGCCTAAGGCTTTTCTTTAACAGTTTCCAGAATGGCTTGCAATAATTCTTCAGGCATATCTTCAGGAAGGTCGTCATTATAGATTTCTTCCATCGAAAGAGCACCAAGCTTGCGACTTTCGTTATAAGCTTTGATATAATCTTGACAGTGAGGGCAAATTTTTAGGTGGCGTTCAAAAGTGCGCCTTTGTTTTGCCGATAAGTTATCGTCATAATAGTCAACAATGATTTTATCAAATTCTTCACAGGTTATCATGCCCGGCGTGATTTTCATCATTGTGCCAGAGAAGGCTGCTTTCATGTTTTTTAGGGCTTTAATCATACTGCTTCGCCTCTTAACATTGGTTCTAATTTCTGTTTTAACGCAGCGCGCGCTCGGTGCAATCTCACTTTGACCGTTCCTTCATTAATATCTAAAGCGCTTGCTACTTCTTTAGTTGACATTTCTTCGATGTCACGAAGGAGTAAAACGATACGAAATTGTTCTGGTAATTCTTCAATTTTTTTCCGAACTGTTTTCGATAGATCTTTTTGCGTTAGCAAGTCTTCAGCATTCATGAATTGTGGCCATGGGGCTTCTAAGCGGGTACCATAAGCATCAAAATCATCTGTTGTAGGATCAATAAAATCTTCTGCTTTTCTCTTTTGGCTACGAATACGCATCAAAGCTGTATTAATAACGATACGCCTTAACCACGCTCTTAGCGGTGATTCGCCAGAAAATTGTTCAATTTTTTGGATAGCATTTACTAAGCAATCTTGTAAAATATCATCAGCAGCAGCTTCATCCTTGACATAGCTCATCGCAATCTTGCGTAAATAAGGGCCGTAATGCTTTACTAAAAGAGTTTGTGCTTTCGGATCAAATTGTTTGAGTTCGCGAATAAATTGTTTATCATCAATTTCTTGTATGGACTTCATCTAACCCTTGTCCTTTGCATTATGCTAGGCCATTGTATTCATTCTTATTAAATTATTTAATAATCAATCCGCAAATAAATGGTTCATTTTATGGCGTTATCACAATTTTTCACAATTGATTTTGAACAAGCTTTTTTGCCAACATTTGTACAACAGCTTCTGCAAGGAAATATTATCCCAAATTTTAGCCTTGATGATCCCTTGGCTTTGGAAAATATTACCCTTATTTTGCCGACACAAAGAGCTATAAAATCCCTTCGCAATGTTTTTATGCATGAGATTGATATGAATGCCTGTATTTTGCCGCGCATGATTGCTCTAGGCGGTCTTGATACCCAACAAGAGGTGATTTTAGAAGGCGCTGATATTGATTATTTAAATGGGATAATGGATATCCCTCCAGCGATACCGCAACATTTGCGCATATTGATTTTAGCAAAATTAATTCAGTCTTGGGCGCAAAAAGTAAGTCAGCAAGATATGGATGCCGTTCATAATAGCCTAAGGGCCCTTGCGCCGCAAGAAGGAGCAGAGGAAGAACAGGCAGAAGAAGCAATATATCTAATTGGGTCAAGCCCCAATGATGCCATGGCACTGGCGCGCAAGCTTGCGCAAGTTATGGATATTTTTGAACATTTTGGTCTTGCTGGCGAAGCGATGGTCGCGCTGTTGCCAGAAGAATATCAAAGCCATTGGCAGGTTGTTGCAGAGTTTTTAACGCTCATGAATGCAAAATGGCCTACGATATTAGCATCGATAGGCTATATCACGCCTGTTGCTCGTCAGGTGCAGCTAATGGATAGGCTAGCATTGCGCATTGAAAAAGAGCAAATGGCAGGGCCTGTTATTATGGTAGGATCGTTAGGGGAGCAGCCTGTTACGAGAAGATTGATTAAATCTATCTCTCGTTTGCAAAACGGATATATTGTGATCCCTGGACTTGATCGTTTTTCTCCTCAAAATCATTGGTTAGCTGAACAAGATGGTATTCATGTAACTGCTTCTCATCCTCAGCATACCTTATCGCAATTGATGGCATATCTTGATCTTCAGCCAAGCGATTTTCTGCCCTTATCCTATGCAGATAAGTTTGATAAACAGGGGCTAGATTACATATTGTCAATGGCGCTTGCACCTGCGGGGCATACGGAAGATTGGGCGAAGCAAGAGGCGCAGGAGAAAGTATATTCTTTTTCTGCCCCATTTAAAAATCACATATTAATTGAAGCCCCAGATGATGCTTTGCAAGCAACGGCAATTGCAATGGTTATGGCGCAAAGTGTTCAAGAAATACCGCAAGAAGGCATTATTCAGCAAACTGCATTAGTAACGCCAGATCGTGGGCTGGCGCGCAGGGTTAGTATTGAACTTAAGCGTTGGGGGCTTGAAGTTGATGATACCGCTGGTATGAAAATGCTGTCTACGCCAGCCGGTATATTTTTTCGCTTGATAGCAGAAGTCGTTTCGCAGGAATTTTCCTCAACCGCTTTGCTTGCCTTGCTTAAACATCCGCTTATGAGTATTGGTGCGCAAGTTTATGAAACAAGATTGCTTATTCGCGAATTAGAAATTTCTATCCTTAGGGGCCCCAAAATTGGCTCAGGCCTAGATATAATTTTTTCTATTATTGAAAGAGAAAAGCAAAAGGCGAAAGATAAAGATGATCACAAAAAGCTTGATATTTTTGTTTCTCTTATTGATTTTTTACAGGCATTGAAAAATATTTTTATGCCCTTTCAAGGCTTTGAAATAGGCGCGCAAAAATATGATATGACAGCGCTATTAAATGCACATTTACAGGTGGTCCGAACCGTTGAAGAAATCCGTGCGGCAGAGCCATTATTTCAATATGAGGACGGCATTGCTTTAACGCAGGAAATTGAAGCTGTGCGTGATGCTTTGCTGATAGCGCCTTTTGAAGTGACGTTGAAACAATATCCGCAGGCGCTTTGTCAATTGATGGAAGAAAGACCTGTGAGAACACGGCGTCCAAAGCATCCGCATTTATTCATTATGGGGCCTTTGGAAGCGCGCTTGCATCATTTTGATACTGTCATTGTTGCAGGTCTTAATGAGGGGACATGGCCACGGGATGTGACATCCGACCCTTGGCTATCGCGCCCCATGCGTCGAGATTTAGGCTTGCCAACGCCAGAGTTTGAAATTGGATTATCCGCCCATGATTGGTGTCAAACCTTCTCAGCCGACCAAATGATTTTTTCACGCTCCTTAAAAGTAGATAATAGCCCAACAGTTGCCTCTCGATGGTTGCAAAGACTATTAACGATTTTACCTAAAACCCATGTTGATAATATGCAGCATAAAGGGCGGGAGATTTTGCAACAAGCATCCGCACTTACGCTTTCAAAGCATAAGCAGGAGCAAGTGAGAAGCGCGCCAACTCCGCCTGTTCATTTGCGCCCTGATTATTATTCCGTGACAACCATAGAGAAGCTCGCAGAAGATCCCTATAGTGTTTTTGCAAGGCATATTTTAAAGCTCAATAAATTATCGGCCTTAGACGAAGCGCCCCATATGGGAGATCGAGGGCTTCTGTATCACTCTATTTTAGATGAATATTATCAGGATTATTGGTCAAAAACACGACAGCATAATAAGCAAGAGCTTATTACCATAGCAGAAAAATATTTTGAAATTTATGATCCTTTTCCGGCTGTAAAAGCGCTTTGGTGGCCGCGCTTTTTAGTCATTGCGGATTGGTTGATTGAAATGGAAAATAAAGAGAGCAAAAAACTAAAAGCGATTTGGACCGAGATTAAAGGCACAATGGTAATGCCTTTATCTGAAGACCATAAAGTTACAATCGGGGCAAGGGCGGATAGGATTAATATTGTTGAAGGCAATAAGGTTGAAATTATTGACTATAAAACAGGTCAAGAGCCAAAAGAAAAGGACATGTTTAATGGCACAAAAGTGCAAGTGCCATTAGAGGCTTTGATTGCTAAAAGCGGTGGCTTTGATCTTGGTCTCCCTTATCCGATTATTCTGGAGGGGATGGGGCATTATCTTCTCAAGGGACGTGACGATGAAGATCAAGCAAAATGGGTGCGGCCATATGATAAAAAGGGTCAGCCTATTCATAAGGAATTTGACCAAAATTTGGAAGATGTCCGTGCCCGCGTTGCGACTTTGATTAATGCGAGCTTGCAAGCTGATTGGTCTTATCATGTTGCCATTAACTATGATCCAGATCCAGATAAAATGCCCTACTTACATCTGTCTCGGATGGAAGCTTGGCTTGCTGCAGGAAGTCTATAATCATCATGTCTAACGCTCAAAATCTAAACAATAAGCCAACGACGCTCTCAATATTAGAACGTGTGACAAGACATCAGCTAGAGGCAGCTAATCCTGAAAATTCTGCTTGGGTGTCTGCCAATGCAGGCGCGGGTAAAACGCATGTCTTAACCTTACGTGTTATTCATCTCATGTTACAAGGGGTGCCGCCAAACCGCATCTTATGCCTTACCTATACAAAAGCTGCTGCTGCAGAAATGTCAAACCGCGTGTTTAAAAGGCTTTCTGAATGGGCAACCTTGTCCGATCAAGCGCTTAGAGAGGCATTGCAAAAAGAATTGCGCATAACCCCTGATTATAAAATGTTAAAAACAGCAAGGCGGCTTTTTGCAGATGCTTTAGAAACGCCGGGTGGTTTGAAAATTCAGACAATTCATGCTTTTTGTGAGCGTGTTTTGCATCAATTTCCTTTTGAAGCGGATATTCCTAGCCAGTTTGATATTATCACTGCTAGCCAAGAAGCGGAGCTCTTTAATGATGTCTTAGATGATATTTTTGTTGATTATGCACATCATCATAAAGGGGATGATTTTCTACTAAGGAGATTATTAAACCACACTTCAGATCAAACACTATTTTCTAATATTAAAGAAGCATTAGGCAATCGTAGCGCTATACAAAAATGGCTTGCCGATGAGGGCGGGGTAGAAAAAGCGATTGCGGCAATGAAAGAGCAGCTGGGTCTTGATCCAAGCTATAATCAAGAGCAGCTTTTAGCCGATATGGCTGAACTTGCGTTGATAAAAAGCGAAGATTTTCGGGAAGCTTTTATCAGTGCTTGTAAAACCTCAAGCGCCGCTAAGGAAAGAAACATTATAATCGCACTTGAGCAAATAAGAGGCAAGGCAGATGTGCAAGAAATTTTCACATTGATTGCACCCATCTATTTGACAAACAAAGCAGGAATTAGAAAAGATATTTTAACAAATGCGATGGTGAAAAATTTCCCAGCGCTTGCGGATATGTTGATACAAGATGCAGAAAAAATAAAAGCCATATTTGATAATAAGAATAAGCTTGTTTTTCTTAGTTCAAATCATGATTTTTTTACCCTTATGCAAGATATATTTGAGCGTTATAAGGCGCGTAAAATTTCACAAAGCTTTCTTGATTTTAATGATTTGATTGAAAAAACTGTTGCCTTGTTAAATAAGGATCAAGATGCCGCTTCATGGGTGCATTATAAGCTTGATAAAGGGATTGATCATATTTTAGTGGATGAGGCGCAAGATACCTCTCCGCAGCAATGGTCTATCATTAGCGCGCTTACAAATGAATTTTTCGCAGGCTTGGGTGAGGAGCGAGAAATGAACCGCACTATGTTTGCGGTGGGCGATGAAAAGCAATCAATCTATTCTTTCCAAGGGGCAGAGCCTGAAAAATTTAAAGCTGAACAGAAAAAATTCCATAAAAAAATAGAAAAAGCACAGCTCTCTTTTAAAAATGTACCTCTTGCCGCCTCTTTTCGATCAGTGCCTGATATTTTAGATGCTGTTGATCTTGTTTTTAACACCTCTGATGCAAAGGTTGGGGTGCGCGCTGAAGAAGAGGGCTATCATATTTCTGCCTTGCCTGAGCTACCTGACTATGTGAGTTTGAAAAGACAGGTGAAAGGGCATGTGGAAATTTGGCCTTTAGTGAGTGCCGAGCAAGTTGATATGGATCCGCTAAGCCCTGCTTATCATAAAGCAGTGGTGGGATCTGCAAGCCATGCTTTGGCACAAAAAATTGCCAAGCAAATTCATCAATGGCTTAAATTCAATCATCAAAAGCCAACGGGTGGCGTGATTGAGCCTGGGGATATTTTGATCCTTGTTAGTAAAAGAAGTGCTTTTGTCTCTCAGCTGGTTCGCGCTTTAAAACGCTATCAAATTCCTGTTGCTGGTGCTGATAGATTGAAAGTTCAAGCCCATATTGTAGCGCAAGATCTGAATGCCTTAGCTCAAGTCATGCTTTTGCCTGAAGACGATCTTTCGCTCGCCGCGGTTTTAAAGTCTCCTCTTTTTGGGCTAAATGATGATGATTTGATTTTTTTAGCTGCAGAGCGAAAAGGGCGGCTTTGGGATAGCCTCTATCATAACCAGTCTAAAGACCATCGGTATAAAAATAGCTTTGAAAAGCTGACAAAATGGCAAGCAAGAATTGATTTTCATAAGCCCTTTGATTTTTTCTCAACCATATTAGGCGCTGAAGGGGGGCGAATGGCTTTTGTTGCTGCAATGGGCGCGGAGGCAAATGACGTAATTGATGCTTATCTTGATAAAGCCCTTAATTTTGAGCATGAAGCCGTGCCTACTATGCAGCATTTTTTAAAAATGATGATGGGAGAGCAAGGGGACTTAAAGCGTGATATGGATTCAGGTCAGAATGAAGTTCGTATCATGACTGTTCATGGCGCTAAGGGGTTGGAGGCACCTATCGTTTTTATGGCGGATACCTCAAAAAAACCATCAGCTAATAAGCTGTCCAAAATTTTAAAATCAGGAGAAGCAAGTCAAGAAAATTGGTTATGGTCTATCAATGCTGGGTTGGAAAATGATGCGGTTAAAGCTGCAAAAGAACAAGCAAAGTTAAAGCAAATAGAAGAATATAATCGTTTGCTTTATGTCGGCATGACGAGAGCTTCTGAGGCCTTATATATTTGTGGCCTTATGCCTAAAAAACTAACAGAATTAAAAGGAAGCTGGTATAATAGTCTTTCCCTTGCGCTGGGGCGGTATGATGCGCCGACAGATGAGGCGGTTTTAAAAGCAAATGAAACAACATTCATTTGGCGTGGGGATGAAAATAGTTTCCCCATAGGTGACAGTCAGCAGGTGAAGGCTGAAAAAGAATATTATTTTGAAGATTTACCCGATCATATTTTAGCGTCCCCTCCTTCAATTTCTAAAAGACTTGCTTTGATCCGCCCGTCACAAGAATGGGCTGAACTTGAAGATGAAAGCAATGATCAAGCTGCGATAGAGGGTTTTGATATTTTTACGCCTAAGGAAGAGGGAGCAAAGGCAGATATTGCAAGTCAAAATATTGATCCGCGCAAACGGGGTATGATCATGCATAACTTGCTGCAACTCTTACCAAGTCAAAGAGAAGCTGACTTGCTTGAACTTGCAAAAACAATGATCCGATATCATGTGCCTGCTTTTGATGATGATCAAGAGATACAAAAAATAGCCTTATTTTTTGTACAGCAAATAGAGGCAATGAAGCGAGATGAAGAAATAGCGCCACTTCTTCTGCAGGAAGGAAAATCTGAGTTACCCATTCAAGGGGTTTTACAAGGAAAGGGGCAAAAAAACTTCTTTGTTTCAGGGCAAATTGATCGTGTTGTCATTTCAGAAGATGAAGTTCACATTATAGATTATAAAACGGATCGACTGATGTCTAAAGAGGCGAAAGATATAAAAGTAGATTATATCAAGCAATTGGCTTTATATCAGGCGCTAATGCAGCAAATATATCCAACGAAAAAAGCTAAAGCTTCTATTTTATGGACTTCAAAGCCTGCACTTATGACAATTGACGATTTGATATTAACTGAAAACTTAGAGGCATTTTTAAAAAGCAGATAGCTTTCTTAACGAGTTAGGTCCTGAGCCTAGGCTGTGCCCACTAATTCTTGATTAAGTTTGTGATAGCAATTTAGCCATAGCAATTTCAGTTTTTGCAATCATGTGACCAAGTTCAACAGAGAGGCGCGATTGCTCTTTTGCTAAGCGACGCAGTTGGCGCTGAAGGCGATAATAGTCATCATCTTGTTCTGTTGCTTCGCCAAGGTCTTGGCTAACATTAGCTATTTCAGAATCAATATTTTTGATTTTCTTTTTTTGTGCATATAAAGCATAGCCATAGCCATAGGCCGTGTTAAATTTTGTAGCCACATTAGAGGGGCAAACATTATTGTTGCTATAACCTTTACTGCCACGCGAAAAAGCCGTTTGAGGAGTACAAAATTGTTTTAGTCCCTCACTGCGACCTGCTTTATATTGGTTTAGATCAACAACAACACCTGTTTTTGCGCATTTTTTCTGTATTTGCGTCAAGCGGGATAGGGTATGTCCTGCCATGCCGTCCGATAAGCCAATACCATACCAATCACCAAGATTGCATTGTTCTTTTGAAATAGGGGCGCAGGCAGCTATAATGACAAGGATAAAACCTAACCCTAGGCAATATAAATAGGAATTATTTTTAACCAGCATATAGATTATACCTAATTATTAATTTTATAATTGCTACCTTAATTAGTAAAAGCTGTCTAGGCTCAGGGCCTATTAATTTTGTTCAATTCTATTTGAATTAAAAGTATTAATTGGATGAAAATA
>WTKA01000018.1 GCA_011524605.1 Hyphomicrobiales bacterium
ACTCGCTTCGCTCCGTCGGGTCTCATTGCGTGCCTCGAGCTAACCACATATTTTTCCCCGCACTTGATGCGGGGACTTTTTGTGTAGGGCATAAAAGCTACAAAGAGTTTTAAACGATAAAGATCCCGGATATTTCTAACGAAATTCCGGGAAAAATTTATTTTTTTAAACATAATAAAATAATCTTAATTCGGATGGGCGATTTTGCCGCCAACAATAGTCCGATAAATTTTGCCTTGCATATGCGCTTTGTCAAAGGGGGTGTTTTTTGATTTTGACAGCAGCTTATCAGCATCTAATACCCAAGGAAAGTCTGGGTCTATGATCGCGATATCTGCATTCTTGCCCGGCTGGAGAGAGCCAATATTGCCAAGCCCCAATAGCTCAGCGGGTTTTGTAGACATGGCTCGGATAATATCTATATAGCTGCAATCGCCTGAATGAACGAGCTGTAATGCGCCTAAAAGCAATGTCTCAAGGCCAACCGCACCAAAAGCTGCTTCCTCAAAGGGGAGGCGCTTTGTTTCCACATCTTGCGGATCATGATTGGAGCAAATGACATCAATTATGCCTGAATTAATACCGTCAATTAAAGCTTGGCGTTCATCTAATGTACGCAATGGCGGCTTAAGCTTATAGAAAGTTCTATAATCCCCCAAATCCGTATCAGAAAAGCAAAGATTATTGATGGAAACACCTGCAGTGACAGGAAGACCATCTAGTTTCGCGCGCTTTATGATATCTACACTATCAGCGCAGGAGATTAAAGGCACATGATAGCGGGTATTCGTAAGGCGGACAAGACGCATATCGCGCGCTAAAACCATGGCCTCTGCAGCGCTTGGAATGCCCGCAAGGCCTAGTTGGCTTGCATATTCTCCCTCATGCATCATGCCAGAACCGCCAAGGTTCGGATCTTCGCAATGGTGAATAAGTAAGGCGCCGAAATCACGGGCATAGAGCATGGCACGACGCATGACCAAAGCATTGTTTATGGAAGTGCGACCATCACAAATGCCAACAGCACCATTTTCAAGCATAAGACCGATCTCGGCAATCTCTTCCCCTTTTAGCCCCTTTGTAATGGCGCCTAAGGGATGCATATTGACAATACTCATATCGCGTCCACGACGGATAAAATCAATCAGCGCTGGATCATCAATGGTCGGACTAGTATCTGGCATTGTCACAATAGTTGTCACGCCGCCAGCGGCTGCGGCAAGGCCTGCAGATTTCAAGGTTTCACGGTGTTCGTTACCGGGTTCACCAATAGTAACACCGACATCAACAAGACCGGGTATGACAATTTTTTGAGCACAGTCAATCACAGGCAAGTCATGACCAATATTATCTTGGGTGATATCATTGCCTGAAGCGACGATTTGGTCGCCTTCAATTAAAACACCACCAATATCATCAAAACCAGTAGATGGATCAATGATATGCCCATTAAGCAAGGCATAGCGAGGTGCGAAAAATCCACGGTCTGGCGTAACACGATCAGGCATTATAGACTTCCTTTCGTGTTTGATTTTCCTAAGGTTTCTAAAACAGCCATTCTAACAGCAACACCCATTTCTACTTGTTCGCGCACAACGCTTTGCGGCGCATCAGCGGCATCAGAATCAATTTCCACGCCCCTATTCATAGGGCCAGGGTGCATGACGAGAGCATTAGGGTTTGCTTTATATAGCTTTTCTTTGTCTAGCCCAAAGAAGCGGAAATATTCACGTACGGAAGGGATATAGCCCCCTTGCATGCGTTCGCGCTGAAGGCGTAGCATCATGATGACATCAGCGCCATTGATTCCTTCTTGCAGATTCGTATAGCCTTGCACTCCATAGCTATCTAAATAGCCGGGCATTAAAGTAGAAGGCGCAACAACACGGACATTAGCATATAGGGTTTTGAGTAATAAAATATTTGAACGCGCCACACGGGAATGTTTAACATCACCACAGATTGCGACTGTCAGCCCTTCAACTTTGCCTAAATTACGGCGGATTGTTAGCGCATCAAGCAGGGCTTGAGTTGGATGTTCATGGGCGCCATCGCCACCATTGATGACGGCGCAATCAACTTTTTCAGCTAATAGTTTCACAGCGCCAGCAGCATGGTGGCGTACGACAATCATATTAGGATGCATCGCGTTTAGGGTTGCCGCTGTGTCTGTAATCGTTTCTCCCTTATTTAAGGAGGAAGATTTCACAGCCATATTCATCACATCAGCGCCAAGGCGCTTGCCTGCTAATTCAAAGGAGGCTTGGGTGCGGGTTGAGCTTTCAAAAAAGATATTGACTTGCGTACGTCCCTTTAGCGTATCAAGCTTTTTATTTTCTTGGCGATTGATATCAACATATTTTTCAGCTTTATCAAGGAGGTAATTAATATCAGGATAAGAAAGACCTTTAATCCCGAGTAGGTGGGGATGTTTGAATTGATGCTGATAGTCCAAGCCCGTCTGCCTCTTAATGTGTTGATCTTATTTGTTCATAAACAGAAAAAACATCAAGGGCAACAACATCATGCTTCCTTACACAAATTTTCGTTTATATTAGCATTTGAGTTGAATATATTCCATCTATCGTGTGCCGATCTGATCGTTAGAAACTTTTACATTAAAAATACGCTCTGCGTTTTTGTAAGCAATTTTCTCAGCGATATCTCTTGGCAGTTGCGAAAGCCAATCTCTGTTAGAAGTTATAATGCGGTCATAATTTTCCCATTGGCTGTTGACCCAAGTATCGCTGCCCACCATAAGCCTATCTTGGAACTCAACAATAATTTTCATCCATTTTGGGTCAATCGTGTCTCCATCACTCATTATCGCATATTCTCTTAAGGAGGTGTCCGCTAAGAGGTTGGGAAATTGCGACATGAGTGCATAGGTAAATTCTGCTCGATAGCCTAGCCCGGCATGAGCCCAGATAATCTTGACATCTTTATCAAGGCTGTAAAGCCATTGAATAGCCTCAGGCCCTGAATGAACATGGAGATAGATATCGCGATCTTTTGCAAGTTTGATTACATCTCTGAAGAGGGCTTCGTCATCCATATCTAGCCGATGAATATGAAATTCGCCAATGCCTTGATGTTGCGGGTAGTTGTTTAAGCGCTTTTCTAGATACTCCTTCATATCAGGCGCTTTTGCCCAATTAGAAGAGTTTGCTGCACCATGATAGGGTCTTAGCTCAGGGACTATTCGGTTGGGGGCATAATCCCACAACATGATCGTTCCTTCATCAGGGGTGGAAGAGACAAGTCCCATAGCAACACCATTTTGATCCATTAATTCAATAATCGTCTTGACGGAAAATTGTTCCCATGCGGGTTCTTTATAATGAATATGCGCATCGAAAATAGGAACATCTTTAATCGCATCGCCAATAGGCTTGTGGGAATGGTCATCACCAGCATAGGAATGGATTGAGAATAAACAAAGGCTGGCGCTTAAGACTAGGGATGAAAATCGCATATCTTCTCTTCCTATTAAATTGACTGTTTTAGTATATTGGCAAAATAATAAAAAGGTCAATATGGCTTCTGTAGGTTGCTTAGGTTGGTATGGGGTTCATGAAGAATGCAAAAGTTGTTCATAGATTATTAACCTTACGAATAAGTCAATTTCTGTCGTTAATTTTTATTTACTTTCCCTGTGGCAGTGTAAAACATTAAGCTTAAAAATAGAGAATAGATTTGACAGATACAGCCTCGCATATATCGGTTTTATTAGCCGAAGTGATAGAATCGCTTGCGCCCATACAAAATAAAACCATTATTGATGGTACATTTGGTGCTGGGGGCTATTCCCATGCCTTTTTGAAAGCCGGGGCAGGGCGTGTGGTTGGCATTGATAGAGATCCAAACGCACAAAAATATGTTAAGCAATTTGAAGATTATCAAAATAAATTTTCTCTCGTTCAGTCAACATTTGGCAATGTACGGGATGTTGTTCAGCAGCAAAATATGCAGTCCGTTGATGCTTTTGTCCTTGATTTAGGCGTTTCATCCATGCAGTTGGATGAGAGAGAACGTGGTTTTTCATTCATGCATGATGGCCCTCTTGATATGCGCATGGCGCAAGAGGGGCAAAGTGCGGCGGATGTGGTCAATAGCTATCCTGAGACACTTTTAGCGCAAATTATATATACGCTTGGTGAGGATAAAAATTCACGAAAAATTGCAGCAGCCATTTGCGAAAGGCGTAAGGAAAAGCCGTTTGCAACAACGCTTGAATTAGCGGATCTTATTTCTGAAACTGTTCCGCGTCATCCAAAAGATAAAAAACATCCTGCCACGCGGACTTTTCAAGCAATCCGCATGGTTGTGAATAGTGAATTGGAAGATATTGTCCTTGCTCTTGCGGCATCAGAAGACATTCTATCAGCTGGCGGCATATTAGCGATTGTTACCTTTCATTCCCTTGAAGATCGCATTGTTAAGCGTTTTTTAAATGAAAGAAGCGGGCGGCAAGGGGGCGGATCCAGATATGCGCCGCCAGTGGAACAAGAAAAGCCTACATTCTCGTTGCCTAAAGGCTATCCTATCGGCCCTTCAGAGGAAGAGTTGGCGCTTAATATTCGGGCAAGGTCTGCAAAATTACGCGTTGCAATTCGTAATGATGCACCATCTAGAAAAGATAATGAAACAATATATGCGGGGCCAAATTGGCATGGCAAAAAAAACACACAATTTGCTCGCAAGCTTTCAGGAAAACAAAAATGAGACGGATAACAGATATATTATCAATTAGCCTTATGATGGTTGGCGTTGCCAGTGTTTATTCTTTCAAAGAAGAAACGCTTAGTCTTAGCCGTCAAGCAACAGAGCTGCGCCAAGGTATCAAAAAGGAACAAATTCTTATCACTGAGCTCAAAGCACAATGGGAAGAATATATTGAGCCAAGGCGTATTGATAAAATTGCGATGCAAAATTTAGAGCTCACAGTACCAAAAGCCCGTCATTATGTTGATATTTCTCAAATCCCTTTAAGGCCAAAATCATCGGTTTTGCAAAAAGCTGGTGAAGCGGATGATATCGCTTCTATTATTGATCAAAGCCTTGATGCTCAAACAACATCCTCTATCCCAGACGAACAGGCAACGGGCGCGGCTGATCCTATAGAAACGTTATTAATGGATCTTTCTCAATAATTTTAGTGTTTGAAAATAATAGGCTTCCTTATGCAAATGACAGCAAGTAAAGAATTTGAACATATAAAGTCAGGCTTTAAAAGCTTAATTTCCTATTTAAGTGCAAAGCCAATGAGCAATGAAACAGCAACGCGGGGCAGGGTTGTTATTATTTTAGTTGCCTTTCTAATTGTGTTCCTAGTTCTCACAGCGCGTCTTATATCATTAGGGCTAGATAGCAAAACGACCGTTAGGGGCGGTAATCCGCATGCTCATTTATTGGTAAAACGTCAGCCGATTGTAGATAGAAATGGGGCAATATTAGCGCAGGATGAACGCGTTGAATCGCTTTATATTGAGCCCAAAAAACTTGTGTCTAAAGAAGATACTTATGATTCTTTAATGAATACTTTGCCTGAGCTACCGCCAAAAAGAACATCACGTATGATAAATAGCAGCCGTGAATTTGCGTGGATTAAACGTGAATTAACACAGGAGCAACGCGAAAAAGTTCACCTGTTGGGTCTGCCAGCGGTGGGCTTTAAAACAGAAACAAAAAGGCAATATCCTTCAGGGGCTTTGCTCAGCCATATCATTGGCCGAGTTGATGTTGACCATAAAGGCATCTCAGGGATTGAAAGTCATTTAGATAGTTTTGGTTTTAATGCGTTAGCAAATGCTGGATTTGCCTCAGAAGATGAAATATTTAAACCGCTTGAGCTGTCAATTGATGTGAGAGCGCAACAAGCCGTTCGGCGTAATTTGCTAGAGGCCGTTGAAAAATTTCAAGCTAAGGCTGGCTATGCTGTTGTATTAAAAGCCAAGACAGCAGAAATTATCTCGCTTGTTTCTTTGCCAGATTATGAGCCAGATGATATCTCGAAAATTAATGATGAACGCTATTCCAATCGCTCTGTAACGGGTGTTTTTGAGATGGGCTCTACCTTCAAAACCTTTACTATGGCAATGGCGCTTGAAAGTGGTCAGGTGACAATGGATAGCAAATTTGATGCGCGCCATCCAATTGCTTATGCTGGTTTTAAAATTAAAGATTTTCATGCGCAAAAACGCGTTATGAGTGTGCCTGAAATTTTTCAATATTCCTCTAATATTGGTACAGCCCTGATTGCGCGCAAGGTGGGGGTGGATCAGCATCAAGCATTTTTGAAAAGCATTGGTTTGATGGATCGGTTGAAAACGGAGCTAGCTGAAAGCGCTCAACCTATTGTACCGAAAAATTGGACAGAGCTCTCTACCATGACGATTTCCTATGGTCACGGCATTGCGGTTTCACCCCTGCAAACAGCCGCAGCGGCGGCGGCTGTTGTGAACGGTGGCTATTATATCAAACCAACTTTTTTAAAGCGAGGAGAGGGGGAAGCATTAAACACAGCAAAGCGTGTTGTCTCAGAGGAAACAAGTAAGCATGTTCGTGATCTTTTGCGCCTTAATGCTGTAAAAGGCTCAGGCCGAAAAGCCAATATCCCCGGCCTGCTTGTTGGCGGTAAAACAGGTACTGCAGAGAAAATTATCAATGGCCGCTATGTTGGTGATAAGCTTTTGACCTCATTTCTTGCTGCTTTCCCAATGGATAATCCTGAATATGTTGTTTTCACTGTTTTAGATGAGCCGAAAGGCACGGAAGAAACGAGTGGTTATGCAACAGCGGGTTGGAATGTTGCGCCAACAACAGGTGCAATTATTCAAGATATCGCACCTATTTTAGATGTCATACCGCGAGCAGAATAATTACCAGCTGTGCAATTTTTATAATTTAAAAGTTGTAGAGCATTGGTAAGTTCTTTGTTTGCAAGCTATATATCGCGCGAAAGCACAAAAAATATTGCCCTAAACTAAAAGCGTGGTATAGAAGAGCCATCTTTTAAGGGATGGTGTGTAACCTCTATAAAATTGAGAAGATGAGAAAAAAATGATTGCAATTACAGATCTTAAAGCACGCGAAATTGTTGATAGTCGTGGCAACCCAACTGTTGAAGTTGATGTAATTTTAGAAGATGGCAGCAAAGGCCGCGCTGCTGTTCCTTCTGGTGCATCTACGGGCGCCCATGAGGCTGCTGAAAAGCGTGATGGTGGTTCGCGCTATTTAGGTAAAGGCGTTCAGGATGCTGTTAAAGCGGCAAATACTGAAATTGCAGAACTTGTTTTGGGTATGGATGCAGAAGCGCAAACATCTATAGATAAAGCGATGATCGAACTTGATGGTACGCCAAATAAGTCTCGTTTAGGAGCCAATGCCATTTTAGGTGTTTCTATGGCGGTTGCGCATGCCGCAGCAAACTCTCTTCAAGTGCCTTTATATCGCTATTTAGGCGGCACAAATGCAAAATTATTGCCTGTGCCAATGATGAATATCATCAATGGTGGCGCACATGCGGATAACCCAATTGATGTGCAAGAATTTATGATTATGCCTGTTGGTGCTACAAATATTGCTGATGCTATTCGCATGGGCGCAGAGGTTTTCCATACGTTGAAAAAATCTTTATCTGCTGCAGGTCATAACACAAATGTTGGGGACGAAGGCGGTTTCGCACCAGGGCTTTCTTCAACAGAAGAAGCGATTGATTTCATTTTAAATTCTGTCGAAAAAGCAGGTTATAGCGCTGGTAAAGACGTTGTGCTTGCTTTAGATGTTGCCTCTACTGAATTTTATAAAGATGGCAAATATACGCTTGAAGGTGTTGGCAAAACATTAGACAGCGACGGCATGGTGAAATTCTTAAGTGATCTGACACGCCAATATCCAATTAAGTCTATTGAAGATGGCTTAGCGGAAGATGATTGGGCTGGATGGGCTGCATTAACACAAGAGATTGGCTCGTCTTGTCAGCTTGTTGGCGATGATTTATTCGTAACAAATGTTGAGCGTTTATCAAAAGGCGTCACAGAAAATATTGCTAATTCCATTCTTGTTAAAGTAAACCAAATCGGCACGTTAACAGAAGCGCTTGATGCTGTTGAAATGGCTCATAAAGCAGGGTTCACAGCCGTGATGTCTCATCGTTCTGGTGAAACTGAAGATGCAACAATTGCTGATATTGCAGTGGCAACAAATTGTGGGCAGATTAAAACAGGCTCTCTTGCTCGTTCTGACAGAATTGCAAAATATAACCAGCTTCTTCGTATTGAAGAAGAGCTTGGTGTGAATGCAAAATTCTTAGGTAAAGATCTTTTTGCTTAATCGCTGACAAATATCATGAATAATAGCGTCGCGCTAAACCGAAAATTTTGTGTAGCCCCAATGATGGAATGGACAGACAGACATTGTCGTTTTTTCCATAGACAGCTTTCATCCCAAGCTGTTTTATACACAGAAATGGTAACAGCCGACGCTATTCTTTTTGGCGATAAAGATCGGCTTATTGGGTATTCGCCTCAAGAACACCCTGTCGCTATTCAGCTTGGTGGATCAGATCCCAAAGCTTTGGCAGACGCAGCTCATATTTGCCAAGAGTTTGGCTATAAAGAAGTGAATATCAATGTTGGCTGCCCTTCAGATCGCGTTCAATCAGGTCGCTTTGGGGCTTGTTTAATGCAAGAGCCTGAGCTTGTTGCCACATGTGTTAAGGCAATGAAAGACGCTGTAAATATTCCCATTACTGTAAAATGTCGTATCGGTGTTGATGATCAAGAGCCGCAAGATGCTTTATTCAAAATGGCGCATAGTGTTTTTGACCAAGGTTGCGATAGCCTGATCGTGCATGCTAGAAAAGCTTGGCTTAAAGGATTAAGTCCTAAAGAAAATCGTGATATACCGCCCCTTGATTATCCCTTGGTTTATCGTTTGAAAGAAGCTTTGCCAAACCAAGAAATTATTATCAATGGCGGTATTGAGACAGCCAAAGAAGGGCTAGACCATTTAAATTATGTTGATGGTGTTATGCTTGGTCGTACAGCTTATCATCAGCCCTTTCAACTGATTGATGTGGATGCGGACTATTATGGTCTTCACCATGGCTATGATGAAAAAGTAATGCTTGAAACCATGCATGGCTATATAAACCATCATATTAAAAATGGTTTTAAAGCTCATGGTGTCACGCGCCATATGTTAGGACTATTTCATTCTATTGGTGGTGCAAAAAAATGGCGCCAACTTCTTACCGTAAAAGCTGTTGACCCAAATAGCACTGCGGATATATTATGGGAAGCCTATGAGCATATTATTCAAGGTCGTAAGCGCTTGCAACAATCTTTAGAGCAAAGGGTTGAGCTGCATAATGAATGAAATATTTGCCTTATTTCAATCCCCTGAATTTTTGCTTAATGCATTGATGCTTGTCGGGGCTGGCGCTGTTTCAGGCATTCTTGCTGGATTATTAGGTATTGGTGGCGGTGCTGTTATGGTGCCTGTACTGTATGAATTTTTTGGTTTTATGGGCATTGATGAGGCAGTGCGTACACATATCGCGGTTGCCACATCGCTAGGTGTCATCGTTCCCACCTCTATTCGTTCTTTTTCCGCTCATTATAAAAAGGGCTTAGTTGATTTTAACGTTTTAAAAATTTGGTTTATCCCAATCATTATTGGCGTTGTTGCGGGTGTTTTGCTAATGGATTTGGCTTCTGGCTCATTGCTACGCGCTATTTTCGCTGTCCAAACGCTTTTAATTGCCCTTTTAATGGTTTTTAATAGGGATAGTTTTCAATTGGCTGCTGATTTGCCAGGCAAGATCGCAATGATCAGCTATGGGGTATTTATAGGCATTATATCAAAGCTTATGGGCATTGGTGGCGGCATTTTGGGTAGCAGTTTTATGACATTATTTGGCCGCTCTATTCATCAGGCGGTATCAACATCCGCAGGCCTCGGTTTGATCATTTCTATACCAGCTGTTCTTGGCGATTTGTTTTTTGTTTCCCCCAACACAGAGCTTTTACCTATTGGAACAATCGGCTATGTCAATGTCTTGGCTGTTTTATTAATGATCCCTGTGAGCATTTTATGTGCGCCGATTGGGGTTAAAATTGCGTATAGTTTGCCAAAGCGGACTTTAGAAATGGCCTTTGCCATCTTTTTGTTTAGTGTTGCAGCGCGCTTCTTTGTCAGTTTATTTTAAAGGATATGCCGTCATGCCAAAACTTTTAGAAAGCCAAGAGATTGAAAATTGGCTCATGAAAAATCAGGGATGGTCATTATCTGCAGATCAAAAATCTATCACTAAAAAATTTAAATTCACAAATTTTGTTGCTGCTTTTTCTTGGATGACATCTATCGCTCTTGTTGCTGAAAAAATGGATCATCATCCTGATTGGGCAAATGTCTATAATAAAGTTGATATCTCTCTTACAACCCATGATGCAGGCGGGATCACAAAGCTAGACTTAGAACTTGCCTCTTATATGGATAGTTCTTATGAAAAATAAAGAAAAGACTTGACCTTATGGCATAATCTTACAACAAGAAGAGCTTTAAAATATAAAAGGATAATTCTATGCGCGGCTATTTCTCAATTGGCGTTGAAGGCATTTCAAAACCAATGAATTTAGGCACATTGATGCGCTCTGCTCATGCTTTTAATGCGAGCTTTTGTTTTTCAGTAGATGTGAGTAAAAAGCTGCGCCATACGCTTGCTGATACGGCGCGTAGTTTTGAACATGTTCCTTATTATGACTGGGAAGGGGTGGATGATATGATCCTTCCAAAAGGCTGCCAGCTTGTGGGTATTGAGCTTACAGACGATGCAGTGGAACTACCTTCTTTCCGACACCCCCACAGAGCAGCCTATGTTTTAGGTCGCGAACGTGGCTCACTCAGCCCTGAAATGATGGCTAAATGCGATCACATTGTAAAAATTCCAACGCTTTTCTGCGTGAATGTTGCTATTGCTGGTTCTATTGTGATGTATGACCGTATCCGCACTTTAGGCCGCCATGCACCAAGACCTGAAAAGGCAGGCGGCCCTGCCCCTGAAGATCTTATCCCCCAATCATCTGTTTTTGGCGGCGT
>WTKA01000073.1 GCA_011524605.1 Hyphomicrobiales bacterium
TGAGACTGAAGTCTTAAAATTAATTGCAAATAATGGCGCGGCCTCCTATTCCAGAGTTGGATTATTTAAAGGCTATTTTGAACAAATCAGTTTAGCTCTATCATTTTCTGAAAATTTAGATAAATGTTTGCCCTTCTATCAGAAATCATTTGATTATGATCTCGCTCCCTCTAGCGGCGATGATAACACAATATGGACTGGTTATGCCCATGATACAACATCTGCTTTTTTACAGTGGATCTCATTTTCACAAAATATGTATCAAAAACCAAATATAAAATTTTATTCCAGCATATATTCGACACCGAATACAAATATGCTATCAATTTATCAACCAGATCGTGGCTGGCATAGCTTTGCTACGTCTAGCTTTAAAACATCATCAAATGGCTTTTTAACGTCTATTACACGCAGTGGTTTTGCGCCTAACACACCTCTTTACGGCGCTGGCGGTTGGACGGCAGATGCAGAAATTTATTAGGAACAATCAATACGCTTATTGATTTTAGATACTAACATTGCGGATAGTTAACAGCGAGGCCTCCCAAAGAGGTCTCCTTATATTTTTCAGACATATCCAAACCCGTTTGCCGCATAGTTTCAATACAATTATCCAATGGCATAAAATGCTTTCCATCACCTCTCAAAGCCATCATCGCCGCCGTAACAGCCTTAACAGCGCCAAGCCCATTGCGCTCAATACAAGGCACCTGTACCAAGCCTTTAACAGGGTCACATGTCATGCCTAAATGATGCTCTAAGGCAATTTCCGCCGCATTCTCAATTTGCTCATTTGTGCCGCCCATAACAGCGCAAAAACCAGCTGCTGCCATAGCAGCCGCTGAGCCGACCTCTCCCTGGCACCCCACTTCTGCCCCTGAAATAGAAGCGTTGGATTTTATAACCCCGCCAATGGCTGCAGCTGTTAAAAGAAAAATACGATGAGCTTTTGGGTCAGCAGTCGTGATATGGTCAAAATAATAGCGCAAAACAGCCGGAATAACGCCCGCAGCACCATTGGTTGGCGCTGTAACGACTTGACCACCAGCGGCATTTTCTTCATTCACTGCCATGGCATATAAGGAAAGCCACTCATTTGCTGAAAATGAGCCTATTTGGTCATTCTTACTTTCTTCTTTCAATTGCTGATAAATATCTGGAGCACGACGCTTCACTTCAAGGCCGCCCGGTAATATACCTTCTTTATGCATCCCCCTATCAATGCAGTCATTCATGACTTGCCAAATTTGATCAAGTTTACGGTAAAGCTCTTTTTCACTATGTTGCTTTATTTCATTATCAAGCTTCATTTGTGCAATTGTAAGCTCAGATTTTTCACCCATTTCCAGCATTTCTTTTGCATTTTTAAAGGCATGTGGATAGGAAGATTTTTCACTATGCATTTCAAGACTATGGTTTTGTTGCTGGGCTTCAAGTTCAGCAGCCTCCAACACAAAGCCCCCGCCTACTGAATAATAAATGCGATCTGTAATGAGAATACCAGATGGATTGTAAAGACTAAAAATAAGCCCATTAGGGTGAGCTGGTAAGGGATCTGAATAATCAAAGATAATATCTTTATTCGGATCAAAACTTAGAGGTGGCAAACCTTCTATTTTCAAGAGTTTGCTCTTTGTTATCTCAGCGATTGCCTCATCAACCATACTCGGATCTAATGTTTCAAGCTCAAACCCTGCTAGCCCTAAAATAACCGCTTTATCCGTAGCATGTCCCTTGCCAGTAAACGCAAGGGATCCATATAAAGTTGCTTTAATAAACAGAGGCTGCTCTCCAAGCTCAAGCATTTTCAAATGATTTAAAAAATAATTAGCAGCCACCATAGGCCCCATCGTATGAGAGCTTGAAGGACCAATACCTATTTTAAACATATCAAAAACAGAAATAAACATTTTCTCTATAAATCCTTGATTATGAAGCGGTTAAAAGGCTAAAATATCTTATAAAGATAGGTTATGTGGAGAGAAAAGCAATGTATTATTTTGCCTATGGCTCAAATATGAGAGCAGAACAAATGGCTTGGCGCTGCCCACAAGCGAAACCAATTGCCAAAGCCTTTCTACCCCATCACCACTTTAGAATTAACAAGCTCGGCGCTGCAACAATCTTCCCCTATCAAGATCATGGCGTCATGGGTGTCGTTTGGCAATGTTCACTTGCCTGTATCAAAACTTTAGACAGTCACGAACAAGTATCACAAGGTATTTACCGCAAAGCCCTCGTGCGCATTGATGTGAATGGGACATACAGAAATGCACTAACCTATATTGCTCATTGCTGGCAGCCTTCTCATGCGCCTGCGCGTGGCTATCTCACAGATTTTGTTATTAAAGGCGCTGAAGATTTTGGTATTGATACGGACTATATTGACAGTCTTTGGGGGTGGCAAGGAGACCACATTTTAAAGCGTGGCAGACATCGCCCGCTCATTCAGTCAAGCCAATGGAAAAAGCAAAAAATTAAACGGATTGCCAATTCATAAGAATATCTTCAAGCTCATCTCGCGTACTGACAATATGATCAGGCTGAACCTGTTCTAATGCATCTCTTGAATGATAGCCCCATGTGACAGCGATCGTTTTCGCCCTTGCTGATTTGCCCATTTGCATGTCATAAATCGTATCGCCAATCATAACGGTATTTTCTGCTTCAGCACCTGTTTCGCTAAGCGCATTATAAATCATGCCTGGGTGGGGTTTTGATGGTGCTGTATTACTTGTTTGCAGCGTGTGGAAATAATTTTCCCACCCATATTCATCTATTAAGTGATGAACACCCCGTGTTGACTTTCCCGTTGCTACACCAAGCAAAATATCGTCAACTTTATGTAATTTAGTCAGCAAATCAGCAATACCGCTATATAAAGGCTCGCTAATCTCACCTCGTCCGCGCATTGCAATGACCGTATCACGATAGCTTTGGGCAATGGTTATGCTTAAATCATCAATTTCTTGCCTACCTAAAAGGCTAGTAACAGCTTCCTCTAAAGAAATACCAATGATGTTACGGATATCTTGCTCTTGCGGTATGCTCATATGATGCAGCTCAAAGGCAACCTTCATCGCTGTAATGATATTATGCTGGCTATCTACCAATGTACCATCACAATCAAAAAGAAAGAGTTTCATCAAAGATCCCACTCTTCATCAGGCTGATAGCCAGTCTCAAGCCCTAGATTTTGTAAAGACGCTTTAAAATGACCTTTTAAAGGTGCAGTAACATCAATCTCTTGTCCTGATTTAGGATGTTCAAATACGATCCGCATGGCATGCAGGTGAAGTTTATTGGCAACGCCCTCAGGGCAAGGCGGCACTTCTTTATGAATATCTCTCACAATATTTTTGCCATATTTAGGATCGCCAATGATTGGGTTTTCAATATGAGCCATATGCACGCGCAATTGATGGGTTCGCCCTGTAACAGGCTTTAAAGTCAAAAGAGAAACAGCTTTTCCAACAGTATCTGTCACGGAATAATAGGTAACAGCATGCTGGGCGTCAGGTGCATGGTCGGGCACTATTTTCATTTCTTCGTTGCCACGGCCACCACGCTTTGCCATAGGTGCGGAAATTTTACCTTGCGGAATTTCAGGAATCCCCTCAACCAACGCTCGATATATTTTGCGAACACTGCGCCCACGAAAAGCACTGGTTAATTCTCTAGCCGCTGATTTTGTTTTTGCTAATACAAGAACGCCTGACGTATCCCTATCTAAACGATGAACTAAACGCATTTGCTCTACCTTGGGAAAGAGTTCTGGCAAATATAGCTCTAAATGGGTCTTTAAACCACTACCACCTTGCACACTTAGCCCAAACGGCTTATTAATGATCGCAAGGGCATTATCTTCGTATAAAATATTTTGCGAAAGACTACGCATCGTATTTTCATCAAGTTTCGCAGCTGGTTTAGGCGATACTTTTTTTGCAGTTTGAAACTCGTCTTTTTTAAGCGGGGGCATGCGCAAATTTTGCCCTGCTTCAATATGGCTATTTGCTTTTACACGTTTTCCATCAAGACGAATTTGACCAGAACGCAACAGCTTTTGCATTTCTCCAAATCGCAATTCAGGAAAATTTTGCTTTAACCAACGATCCAGACGCATGCCATCATCATCGTCTTTAATTTCATGATGGGTTACACTCATATATTATCCAAATATCTTTGCATTAAAATAAGGCCTAAAACCAGTCCCGCTATAGAACAAAAAAATGAGCCACTCAAATATAGAAATAAAGAGCCATAAGCTCCTTTTCCATAAAGCTGCCAAACATCTAACGAGAAGGTTGAAAATGTTGTATAGGCGCCTAGGAAGCCTGTAGCAAGAAATAATCGCATCTCTTCAGAAAAAGCAGCTTTATTCATAACCCATGCCATCACTAACCCCATGGCAAAGGAACCAAGGACATTGACCATTAATGTACCAAAAGGAAAAGCTATTCCTAAAAAACGTGATGCCAGACTATAGGTACCATAGCGTGCTGCGGCCCCCAATGCGCCACCTGCTGCAACAAGTAAAATAGTCATGCACCCTCCCCTTTGACTTGCTTCTGCCGTCTTAACCGAGACCAATAATCTAACCTTTTTTTAATATCACGTTCAAAACCGCGCTCAACAGGGTCGTAATAAACTGGTCGAGGCGAAGCAATTGCTTCCGGGAAATAGTTTTGACCTGAAAATGCACCCTCAGCATCATGATCATAGGCATAGCCCTCACCATAGCCTTCTTGCTTCATAAGCTTTGTTGGTGCATTTAATATATGCATGGGCGGCAATAAGGAGCCATGTTTTTTTGCATCTCGCATCGCTGATTTATAAGCTTTATAAACGGCATTTGATTTTGGTGCTGTGGCAAGGGCAACAACCACCTGCGCTAAAGCCAGCTCTCCTTCAGGAGAGCCAAGCATCTGATAGCTTTGCGCACCATTCATAGCGATTGTTAATATGTTAGGATCTGCCATCCCAATATCCTCGCTCGCCATTCGAACAAAGCGGCGCGCTAAATAGTTAGGGTCTTCACCCGCATCCAGCATGCGGCAAAAATAATATAATGCTGCATCAGGATCAGAACCACGAACTGACTTATGCAATGCACTAATCAGATTATAATGACCATCTGCAGATTTATCATAAACCGGTGCCCGACGATCTAATATGCTTTGAATTTTATCAGGGTCAATAATCTCATCATCGTCTGTAGCGCGTATCAAATCTTCCAAAAGAGTGAATAAAGCGCGTCCATCTCCATCAGCAAAGCGAACCAGCATTTGTTTTGCCTCTTCGCTTAATTCTCTTTTTCCTAGTTTTGTTTCAGCCCGAGAGAGTAAAGTCATGAGCGCTTCTTCGTCCAGTGACTGGAAAGTAAGCACTCTGGCACGAGATAAAAGAGCGGCATTAAGTTCAAAGCTAGGATTTTCTGTAGTCGCACCGATTAAAATAATTGTGCCATTTTCCATAACGGGCAAAAAACTATCCTGCTGGGTTTTATTGAAACGATGAATTTCATCTACAAATAAGAGGGTAGCCATGCCTGAAGTTTCACGGCGGAGCGTAGCCGCATCAAATATTTTTCTTAAATCCTGAACACCTGAAAAAATAGCTGAAATTTGCTCATAATGCATATCGGTAATTTGTGCTAATAGAAGCGCTAATGTTGTTTTCCCCGTTCCAGGCGCTCCCCAGAAAATCAGCGAACCTAAACCGCCAGAGGATAGCATTTTTGTGATAACGCCCTCTTCACCCAAAAGCTGCGGCTGACCAACTATATCTTGCAATGAGTGCGGCCGCATTTGATCTGCTAACGGGCGATAGACTTTACCCCCTGTTTTTTCTTCATAGTCAAAATCAGCAACCCCATGCTGATTGGATTTGAAGAGATCCTGCACCTTAGCCACCAATAATCTGTTTATAAACACGTCCATTGCGTTGGTAGCTAAACCGCCATAAACGGCGGGGTGTTTCAACAAGCGCTTTGAGCTGGCCTGTAGATATAATTTTATACCTATCAAGCTGTAACAATACATCTCCGCGCTTAAAACCCATACGAGCTGCTGGTGATCCTTGCTCTATGTCAATGATGGCGACAGCTTTTAATGAAGCATCAAGATTAAGCTCAATTGCAAGGGCGGGCGTAAGATTTGCTATTGTTGCTCCAGAGAAAGGCGCATTACCAGTTAAAATAACTTCTTCCCTATCTCTATCATCCTTAGCAGTTGCTAGCTCAACTTTTAAATTCATAATCTTCTTTTTACGAATAAGGGTAATGTCACTATATCCCCCTACCCCTAAAGTCGCAAATTTATAGCCAAATTCATCAGCATTTTTTATACCATCATTGTTGATATTCGTAATGATATCATTTTGTTTTATCCCTGCACTATCCGCCGGGCTGCCCTTATAAACTCGGGTAACAATAGCGCCAAATGGCCTGTCTAATCCAAGCGCTTTCGCCATGTCACTTGTGACATGGGCAAACTCAGCACCAAACCAAGGGCGCAAAATTCGCCCCCCATGCTGCTCTGCGCCAATAACTTGCTTCACCATATTGATAGGCACAGCAAAACCAATACCATTCGAACCGCCAGATTTTGTGTAAATCGCAGTATTTATCCCGATAAGTTCTCCCTGCATATTGACAAGCGCACCGCCTGAATTACCCGGGTTAATCGCTGCATCGGTTTGAATAAAGAATTGATAATCACTAATACCCACTTGTGTACGCGCTAGTGCGGAGACAATACCAGATGTAACCGTTTGTCCCACACCAAAAGGATTGCCTATTGCAAGAACCAAATCACCTACTTCAAGCTGATCAGAATTTCCTAGGTTTAACGCAACTAAATCTTTTGCAGGATCATTTATTCTCAATAAAGCGAGATCAGTTCTCTCATCAGTAACGATAATTTCAGCTGTAAATTCACGCTTATCTGAAAGAGCTATTTCTACTTCGTCCGCTCCTTTAATCACATGATAATTCGTAATCACTAAACCAGATTTATCGACAATAACTCCAGAGCCTAAAGATTGCGCTACACGTTCTTTAGGAACACCAAAACCGCGCCCACCAAAGAAACGATTAAAGAAAGGATCATTTTGAAATGGAGAGACCCTTTGCAGCACCCGCTTACGGGCATAGACATTCACCACACTTGAAGCTGTTTGTTTAACAACGGGAGCGAAGGAAAGATTTAATTGCAGCTGATTTTGAGGAATATTTTTTTCTAAAGCAAAAGCATGCATAGCTAAGAGAAAAAAACTAACTACTGATAAGGTAATAAGATTTACTTTACGCATCATGCTTTCCTATTTTAAAACTAGATTTAGATCGAATTATTTAATGTTTATACCAAACAAATATACATAGAGATAGGCTAAAGCAGAATTTAAAGTAAAAGCCTATACCACATATAACTTTTATCCAAAATGCTAAATTTGGCCACTTTAAAAATTCATATTTGCTAATTATGTAAAGAAAAAGGCGGCCACTAGGGCCGCCTTGAAATTAGCTATAAGTAAAAGCTTTATGCTGCTTCATCTTCGCTTGCATCAAATTCAGCAGTTGGCCCGCTATCAAGACCTTTTGCATTTACATCACGATCAACAAATTCAATAACAGCCATCGGTGCATTGTCACCATATCTGAAACCTGCCTTCATGATACGAATATAGCCACCTTGGCGCTCTTCATAACGTGGACCCAAAACATCAAAGAGTTTAGAAACCATAGCAACGTCGCGTGTGCGTGAAATTGCTATACGGCGAGAGTTTAAATCACCTTTTTTAGCTAAAGTAACAAGCTTTTCAACAATAGGACGTAACTCTTTTGCTTTTGGCAAAGTTGTCACGATTTGCTCATGCTTAATTAAAGCAGCTGACATATTAGCAAACATCGCTTTACGGTGCGATGATGTTCTATTTAACTTACGGCCTTTTTTCCCGTGGCGCATCGTTTTACTCCTTAAACGCTTTCATTAGCGTAAAACACATCATATAGATTAATCAAAATTGATCATCATAACGGCGTGCTAATTCTTCAATATTTTCTGGTGGCCAATTAGTGACTTCCATACCAAGATGGAGACCCATTTGAGCCAATACTTCTTTAATTTCATTGAGAGACTTACGACCAAAATTAGGTGTACGAAGCATCTCTGATTCACTCTTTTGAATGAGATCACCAATGTAAACAATATTATCATTCTTCAAGCAGTTTGCAGAACGGACAGAAAGTTCTAATTCATCTACCTTTTTAAGCAGAGCTGGGTTGAATGCAAGTTCAGGCTGGCGCTCTTCTTCAACTTGGCTACGAGGCTCATCAAAGTTGACAAAGATAGAAAGTTGATCTTGTACAATGCGTGCAGCAAAAGCAACTGCATCGTCAGGTGTTATTGAACCATCCGTTTCCAGCGTAAGCATAAGACGATCATAATCAAGAATTTGACCTTCTCGTGCATTTTCGATTTTATAAGAACATTTCAGAACAGGACTAAAGATTGCATCAACAGGAATAAGGCCAATCGGCGCATCTTCTGGTCTATTGCGGTCTGCAGAAACATAGCCCTTGCCATTCTCTACAGTGAATTCCATTCTAATCTCAGTATCTTCACCAAGCGTACATAGAACATGTTCAGGATTTAATATTTCAACATCACCGACAGTCTGAATATCACCTGCGGTTACAGTCCCTGGACCTGTTTTACGAAGAACCATTCGCTTAGGTCCATCGCCAGGCATTTTGATAGCAATCTCTTTAATATTAAGAATGATATCTGTAACGTCTTCACGAACACCTGCGATAGAAGAAAATTCATGCAAAACACCATCTATCTGAACTGCAGTAACAGCAGCACCTTGCAAAGAAGATAAAAGCACGCGACGTAATGCATTACCCAAAGTAAGGCCAAAACCTCTTTCTAATGGTTCAGCAATAACAGTCGCTTGTCTTTGCGGATCATGGCCAGCTTTAATTTGAAGCTTTTCTGGCTTGATCAGTTCGTCCCAATTTTTTTGAATCACTTTTTGGCCCTTTAGATTTGAGATCTAAATCAAAGATAAAATCTTTTCTAAATATTAGAAAAGTAATCAGCACTAATAATTTATACGCGACGACGCTTTGGTGGGCGACAGCCATTATGCGGTATAGGCGTTACATCACGAATAGATGTGATAGAAAAACCCATAGCTTGAAGAGCACGTAAAGCAGACTCACGACCAGAACCAGGACCTTGAACTTCAACTTCTAAAGTCTTCATACCATGATCTTGTGCTTTTTTCGCAGCATCTTCAGCAGCCATCTGCGCAGCAAAAGGCGTAGACTTTCTAGAGCCTTTAAAACCCATCATGCCTGCAGAAGACCATGAAATGGCATTTCCTTGAGCGTCAGTGATTGTCACCATTGTGTTATTAAAGCTAGCATTTACATGCGCAACACCAGATGCAATATTTTTCTTCTCGCGGCGCTTCACGCGCCCTGTATCACGAGCCATAATTTATTCCTCAAATCATTCAGCAAATTATGCTTATTTCTTCTTACCTGCAATCGCTTTAGCAGGACCTTTGCGCGTACGCGCGTTTGTATGTGTTCTTTGACCTCGAACAGGCAGACCACGACGATGACGCAAGCCACGGTAACAACCAAGATCCATTAGGCGCTTGATGTTCATAGCTCTTTCACGTCTAAGGTCACCCTCAACGATAAAATCTCTATCAATTGTTTCGCGAATTTGAATCACTTCAGCGTCTGTTAAGTCATTAACACGACGACTAAGATCAATATTCACTTTTTCACAAATTTCCAAAGCTTTGGCAGAACCAATACCATGAATGTAAGTTAATGCAATAACAACCCGTTTCTGTACGGGAATATTTACGCCAGCTATACGCGCCACGTGTAATCTCCTTAAGTCCGGCTCTTAGATATATGAGCACTTATAAGCACAATATCTTAAATACCGATATGTGAAGTTTCAGACAAATAATGCAAAGACTATCGATCCGTCAAGGGGGTAAAAGAAATTTTTCTAGTTTTCTAATATTTTATTAATATCATTTGTTACTTCGTCAATGTTAAGCATGCCATTTACATGCTTTAACTTACCTGCTTTCTCATAATGAGATGAAACAGGCGCTGTTTGTTCTCTATAAAGTTCTAATCTCTTCTTTAGTGATTCTGCATTATCATCAGCACGTGCCCCATCTACTGATTCTGCAGCTCTTTTTTTAATCCTGTCTAATAAAGCATTTTCATCAACTTTAAGCTCTATAACAAAATCAATATTAATCTTTTTTTCTAATAACATACTGTCAAGCGCGTTTGCTTGAGCGACATTACGTGGAAATCCATCCAGAATAAAGCCTTTTTGGCAATCATCTTCGCCAATACGATCTGCAATTATATTTACAACTATATTATCTGAAACAAGTCCACCTGCATCCATTATAGATTTAGCTTGCTTGCCAACTTCGGTGCCAGCCGCAACAGCTGATCTAAGCATGTCGCCAGTAGATAGTTGAGGAATTCCATATGTCTCTTGTATACGAATAGCCTGCGTGCCTTTTCCAGCACCTGGAGGCCCTAAAAAGATTAGTCTCATTTACGCTTCTTCCCTCTAAGACGTGACTTTTTAATCAAGCCATCATATTGGTGCGCTAGCATATGTCCTTGGATTTGACCCACAGTATCCATTGTTACACTAACGACAATCAAGATTGATGTCCCACCAAAAGCAATTGGAATTGTTCCTCTAATAAGCTCAGGCGAAACACAAACAAGCGCTAAGAATAATGCACCCATAACTGTAATCCTAGTTAGCACATAGTCTATATGCTGAGCTGTTCTTTCACCAGGACGAATACCCGGAATAAAACCACCTGATTTTTTGAGATTATCTGCAGTGTCCATAGGATTAAATACAAGAGCCGTATAGAAAAAGGCAAAGAAAATAATTAGGAAAGCAAATAAAATAATAAATCCTGGAGAACCTGGGCCTAGTGCTGCTGACACAGCAGCAAGCCATTCAGGGCCACCCGTTGAGGAAATATCAGCAGCAGTTGCTGGTAAAAATATTAAAGACGAAGCAAAAATAGCTGGAATAACGCCTGCACTATTTAATTTTAAAGGAAGATGTGAGGAATCCCCTTGGTAAATCTTGTTCCCTTGTTGACGTTTAGGATATTGAACAATCAATCGTCTTTGAGCACGTTCGAAAAAGACAATAAAGCCAATAACTACAACAGTCATAATAACAAAGCCAAGTAAAACAGGTGTTGAGATAGCACCTTGCCTTCCTTGTTCAAACATAAATGCCAAGGCAAGAGGTAGTTGTGCGATAATGCCAGCAAAGATAATTAAAGAGATACCGTTGCCTATCCCGCGTGAGGTGATTTGTTCGCCGAGCCACATCAAGAACATAGTACCACCAACGAGAGAGATCACTGTTGTTACCTGAAAGAAAACACCTGGGTCAATGACTGCATTTGTACTTTGCAAACCAACGGCGATAGCATAACCTTGCACTGTTGCAAGCACAACAGTTAGATACCGGGTATATTGATTTATAGTTTTTTGCCCTTGGCTTCCTGTTTTTTTAATTTCTTCTAAAGAAGGTACAGTTGCTGCTAAAAGTTGCATAATGATTGATGCAGAAATATACGGAATAATATTTAATGCAAAAATTGCCATACGACCAACAGCACCACCTGAGAACATGTTAAACATGCCTAAAATGCCTGATTGCTGTCTTTGAAATAAATCTGCAACAGCAGATGGATCTATGCCAGGAATAGGAATATATGTCCCTATTCTGTAAACAATAAGCGCACCCAAAGTGAAAAGGATGCGCTTCTTTAGATCATCTGCCTTAGCAAATGCAGAAAAATTTAGGTTTGAAGCAAGTTGTTCAGCTTGTGACGCCATACGAGCATAACCTTCTAAAGGAATTTATTTTACTACGATTAAGCAAAAGTTATTAAAGCGGTAAGCTTAGATAACTTCCACGCTACCGCCTTGTTTTTCAACAATCTCTTTTGCAGATTTAGAAATACCAGATACTTTTAAAGTTAGTTTAGCTTTAAGTTCACCATTTCCTAAAACACGAACACCATCTAGCGCTCTGCGAACAACACCTGCATCTACCAATGCTTTTACATCGATAACAGCAGAAGCGTCTAATTTACCTGCATCAACAGCTTGTTGTAAGCGACCAACATTAACTTCGTTAAGCGATTTAGCGAAGATGTTATTGAAGCCACGCTTAGGTAGGCGACGGTGAATAGGCATTTGACCGCCTTCAAAACCTTTAATCGCTACACCTGAACGTGATTTTTGACCCTTAACACCACGACCAGCAGTTTTTCCGATTCCAGAACCCATACCGCGGCCTACACGCTTACGCGTATGACGAGCGCCAGGGCGATCAGCTAATTCATTAAGTCTCATGCTTTATACTCTCAATTTTCGTCAACAACGCGTACAAGATGTGACACTTTGCGGATCATACCGCGAACAGCAGGTGTATCTTCAAGTGTACGAGTACGGTTCATTTTATTCAAACCAAGACCAACCAGTGTTGCACGCTGATCAGCGGGACGTCTGATTGGGCTACCAATTTGCTGGACAGTAACTGTTTTCTTAGACATTTTGCTACTTCCTATTCTTAAGCAGATTCAGTTTCATCAGCTTCAGCTGTTGAAGCCGTTTCTTTACGGCGCGCTTGTAGTTGAGAAACTTTAATACCACGGCGTGCTGCAACAGATCTTGGATCATCCTCACGGCTTAAAGCATCAAATGTTGCTCTAACCATGTTATATGGGTTTGAAGAGCCCATAGATTTTGCGACAATATCCTGAATGCCTAATGCTTCAAACACAGCACGCATAGGGCCACCAGCAATAATACCAGTACCTGCAGGCGCTGCACGAAGAAGAACGCGACCAGCTCCCCAACGACCTGTAACATCATGATGTAGTGTTCTTCCGTCTTTAAGACGCACACGGATCATATTACGCTTAGCAGCATCAGAGGCTTTACGGACTGCCTCTGGCACCTCACGTGCCTTACCATGACCGAAGCCAACACGACCTTTTTGATCACCAATTACTACAAGTGCAGCAAAACCAAAACGGCGACCACCTTTTACAACCTTTGCCACACGGTTAATGTGGACAAGACGGTCAATAAATTCACTTTCACGTTCTTCACGTTCACGCATTTTTTCTCGCCTATCCTATTAAAATTTCAAGCCAGCTTCACGAGCTGCTTCTGCTAATGCTTTTACACGACCATGATATAAATAGCCGCCACGGTCAAATACAACTTCTTCAACGCCAGCTGCTGTTGCTCTTTCAGCAACAGTTTTGCCGACCTTTTCTGCCGCTTCCTTATTCGCACCATTCTTAATATCGCTGCGAAGCGTTTTATCAAGAGTAGATGCTTGTGCTAATGTAACGCCTGATAGGTCGTCAATTACTTGAGCATAAATATTTTTACCAGATCTGAAGACCGAAAGTCTGGGTCGACTACCTGCGCGAAGTTTAATTGAACGCCGAACTCTATTTTGGCGGCGCTGATAACTTGATTTTTGTGCCATGTTTAGCGTCCAATCCTATTTCTTCTTACCTTCTTTCAGAGCAATGAACTCGCCCTGATAACGGATACCTTTACCTTTATAAGGCTCAGGCAATCTCCATTTGCGAATATTAGCCGCAACCTGCCCAACTTCTTGCTTATCAATACCTGAAATTGTAATTTCAGTTGGCTTTGGGCAAGCAATCGTTATACCTTGAGGTATATTATAACGAACTTCATGGCTGTAACCTAAAGATAAAATTAAATCGCTGCCTTGCACTTGTGCACGGTAACCAACGCCGTTTATCTCTAAAGTTTTAGTGAAGCCGTTTGTAACACCTTCAATAATATTAACAATCAAAGTTCGGGACATGCCCCACATAGAGCGTGCACGCTTTGAGTTATTTATCGGGTTAACAGAAATTTCGCCATCTGCGAGTTCAACTGAAACCTCATTAACAAGTGTTACAGATAGCTCACCTTTGCTACCTTTCGCACTTACTGTCTGTCCATCAACATTAACGGTAACACCAGATGGAACTGAAACAGGTTTTTTACCAATACGAGACATTTGTCTATCCTATCGTCTAATCGCGTATCAAATCAGAAGACTTGACACAACACCTCGCCACCAACATTTGCTTCACGCGCTGCTGTATCTGAAAGAACGCCTTTAGACGTTGATAAAATAGATACACCAAGACCATTTGCAACTACGGGGATCTCTTTAACAGACGCGTATACGCGGCGTCCAGGAGTAGAGATGCGTTTTAGCTCACGAATAACCGGGCCTTCATTAAAATATTTAAGCTCGATTTCAATATCTTTTTTTCCATCAGGATATTCAACTTCTGTGTAGTCGCGAATATAGCCCTCAGATTTCAAAACGTTAAGTACGTTACGACGCAAATTTGATGCAGGCGTAACAACCTTAGAATGAGAACGCATTTGAGCATTACGAATACGAGTTAACATATCTCCAAGCGGATCAGAAAGTGTCATAATATCTCTCCTTACCAGCTAGATTTTACAAGGCCAGGAATTTTACCTTGTGAACCAAGTTCACGTAAGGCAATTCTTGACATTTTTAATTTACGATAATATCCGCGAGGACGTCCGCTTACTAAACAACGGTTACGAACACGAATTGCTGCTGAATTTCTTGGAAGTTCAGCCAATTTTAGACGCGCTGTAAAACGCTCTTCCATTGAAAGTTCTTCATTATCAGCGATTTCTTTGAGCTTTGCACGCTTTGCACTATATTTATCAACGAGCTTGCGGCGCTTCAAATCTCTTTGTACTGCACTAACTTTTGCCATTTAAATGTCTCCTCGCCCGCTTAATTTTGTGAAAAAGGGAAATTCATTTCCCTTAACAAAGCACGAGCTTCATCGTCAGTCTTCGCTGTTGTACAAATAACAATATCCATACCGCGAATTTTATCAACTTTATCATAGTCAATCTCAGGGAATACGATTTGCTCTTTCAAGCCCATCGCATAATTACCACGACCATCAAAACTTTTTGGATTTAAACCTCTAAAGTCTCTAACACGTGGCAAAGCAACAGTGACTAGACGATCTATAAAGTCAAACATACGCTGGCGGCGCAAAGTAACCTTAGCACCAATATTCATACCTTCACGTAGTTTGAAAGTAGCAAGAGATTTACGCGCTTTAGTAGCTACTGGCTTTTGGCCAGAAATTAAAGCGAGCTCTTCTAAAGCTGGGCGGATTTTTTTACTATCAGCAACAGCATCGCCACAACCCATATTGATAACAATCTTATCAATTTGAGGCACTTGCATTGGGTTTGTGTATTTAAATTCTTCAATAAGCTTAGCACGAACGACATCGTCGTAAAGTGTTTTAGCACGAGGGATATATACTGTATCAGCCATCGATTACTTCTCCAGAACGCTTAGCAAAACGAACTTTTTTACCTTCGTCATTCGTTTTAAAACCAACACGCGTTGGCTTACCATCTTTTGGATCAGCAAGCGCAATATTTGATAGTTGAATAGGTGCTTCTTTTGAAATAATGCCGCCTTCTTGTGTCTGGCTTTGCTTCTGGTGACGCTGCACCATATTAATACCTTGAACAAGAGCTTTATTATCTTCAGGAAGAATTTTAAGAACAGATCCAGAACGACCTTTATCCTTACCAGTTAAAACGATAACATTATCGCCTTTTTTTATGCGAGCTGCCATGATTAAAGCACCTCCGGCGCAAGTGAAATAATTTTCATGTGATTTTTACCACGAAGTTCACGAGGAACAGGGCCAAAAATACGTGTACCAATTGGCTCACCGTTATTATTGATTAAAACCGCAGCATTACGGTCAAAACGAATAACAGTACCATCAGCACGGCGAATATCAGCTGCTGTACGAACAACAACAGCCTTCATAACGCCACCTTTTTTAACACGGCCACGTGGAATACATTCTTTAACACTGACGACAATAATGTCGCCAACGCTTGCATACTTGCGCTTAGAACCACCAAGCACTTTGATGCACTGCACCCGGCGCGCGCCACTATTATCGGCGACATCGAGGTTGGTTTGCATCTGTATCATAAATACATATCCTTCTTTCGGAATAAGATATTGCTAATATTAGCTATTAACAACAACCCATCTCTTTGATTTTGATATCGGAGCAGATTCTTGAATCTGTACAATATCACCTTCTTTACAAGCATTTGCTTCATCATGAGCCATATATCGCTTAGAACGACGTACAACTTTCTTTAATAAAGGGTGCGTAAAGCGACGTTCTACACGAACAACAACAGACTTCTCTGCTTTATCACTTACAACAACACCTTGCAATAAACGTTTTGGCATTATTTTATCCTCTAAAAGCAAGGCTTACGCGTCTGCGTTCGCTTTCTCGCCTAAAACTGTTTTAATACGAGCAATATCGCGTCTTACAACACGGATACGAGAACTATTTTCCAGCTGACCTGAAGCTTGTTGGAAACGTAAGTTCATTTGCTCTTTTTTTAAATTAACAAGTTGATCCTGAAGTTGATCAACAGTCATTGCACGGCAATCTTCACCATTCATCTCAAAGACTCCTTATCTATGATCAATCAGGGATACGCGTAATAACACGTGTTTTAATAGGAAGCTTAGCGGCTGCAAGGCGTAGAGCTTCCTGCGCTACAGCTTCACCAACACCGTCAATCTCAAACATAACACGACCCGGCTTGACTTTAGCTGCCCAATAATCTGGAGAACCCTTACCCTTACCCATACGAACTTCTGTAGGTTTAGAAGAAACAGGCACGTCAGGAAAAATTCTGATCCAAACACGGCCAGCACGCTTCATATGACGTGTCATAGCACGACGTGCGGCTTCAATTTGACGAGATGTAATACGCTCAGGCTCAAGAGCCTTAAGACCATGTGAGCCAAAATTTAGCTCGAAACCGCCTTTAGCAACGCCTTTAATACGGCCTTTATGCTGCTTGCGGAATTTTGTACGCTTTGGTTGTAACATTAGTTTCCACCGAGTTCGTTCTATCCTAAAATAGGATTATTTCCGTTGACCTACTTCACCACCGGCTGAGCGTCGCTCTGAAGCCATTGGATCATGTTCTAAAATATCACCCTTATAAATAAGAGTCTTAATACCGATAATACCATATGCTGTAGAAGCACGTGCTACACCGTAATCAATATCAGCACGTAACGTGTGCAGTGGCACACGACCTTCGCGATACCATTCAGTACGTGCAATCTCCGCACCGCCTAAACGACCTGCAGCATTGATACGAATACCACCAGCACCTAAACGAATAGCTGATTGTACAGCTCTTTTCAATGCACGGCGGAAAGAAACACGGCGCTCTAACTGCTGAGCAACAGACTCAGCAACCAATGTTGCATCAAGCTCTGGCTTACGGATTTCAACGATATTAAGGCTAACTTCATCAGAAGTTAGACGCGCTACAGCTTGGCGAAGCTTTTCAATATCAGCGCCTTTTTTACCAATAATAATGCCTGGGCGCGCTGAATGAATAATAACACGACATTTTTTGTGTGGACGTTCAATAATGATTTTAGATACGCCAGCTTGCTGAAGCTTACCTTCAAGCATAGCACGAATTTTAAAATCTTCATGAAGCTGATCACCATATTCAGACGAATCTTTATACCAGCGACTATCCCATGTTCTGTTAATGCCGAGCCTAAGCCCAATTGGGTTTACTTTTTGTCCCATTATGCAGCTTCCTCAACTTCGCGTACAACAATAGTAATTTGACTAAATGGCTTAAGAATCTTACCAACACGACCACGAGCGCGAGGGCGGAAACGCTTAAGAACCATATTCTTGCCAACATATGCCTCAGCAACTACCAAGCTGTCAACATCAAGATTGTGGTTATTCTCAGCATTTGCAATTGCAGACTCTAAAGTTTTCTTCACATCACGTGCAATACGCTTATGAGAGAAAGAAAGTTCTGCTAATGCTTTGTCTGCTTTCTTGCCTCTAATTGTTTGAGCAACTAGATTAAGCTTTTGTGGGCTTACCTTGAGCATTCTAGTCATTGCACGTGCTTCATTGTCTGCACGTGTTGATTCACGCTTTGCCTTTCCCATTTTACTTCCTCTTTGCCTTTTTATCTACACCATGACCGTAATAAGTACGTGTTGGAGCAAATTCACCAAACTTATGGCCTACCATTTCTTCGCTTACAACAACTGGAATATGCTTTTGGCCATTGTGAACACCAAATGTTAGACCGACAAACTGAGGAAGAATAGTAGAACGGCGAGACCAAATTTTGATCACTTCATTACGACCAGACTCTCTAACTTTCTCGGCTTTTTTAAGAAGATAACCATCAACAAATGGACCCTTCCAAACAGAACGTGACATAGATTAAATCCTTAATTCTTACGAGCGTGACGAGAGCGCAAAATAAACTTATCAGTTGTTTTATTTGAGCGTGTACGCTTACCTTTAGTTGGCTTACCCCAAGGTGTAACAGGATGACGACCACCAGAAGTACGGCCTTCACCACCACCATGCGGGTGATCGATCGGGTTCATAGCAACACCACGTACTGCTGGACGCTTACCAGCCCAACGCTTACGACCTGCTTTACCCATATTTGTATTTGAGTTATCAGAATTTGAAACAGCACCAACAGTAGCCATGCAAGTTTGCAACACCTGACGAGTTTCACCCGAGTTCAAACGTAAAATCGCATAAGTTTGGTCACGACCAACATATTGAGCATAAGTACCAGCAGAACGAGCGATTTGACCACCCTTACCAGGTTTCATCTCAATATTATGCACAATTGTACCGATCGGCATTTTACCAAGTGGCATTGCATTACCAGGCTTAACATCAACAGATCCCTGACTTGCAATAATTTCAGTGCCAGCAGAAACGCGTTGCGGCGCAAGTACATACACTTGCTCACCATCGGCATAATTTACCAAGGCAATGAATGCTGTACGGTTAGGATCATATTCTAGACGCTCAATAGTGCCTACAACATCAAATTTGTTGCGCTTGAAGTCAATAATACGATAAGAGCGCTTGTGACCACCACCGATACGGCGTGCTGTTACGCGACCTTTGTTATTACGACCACCAGATTTAGTAAGACCGCGTGTCAGAGATTTGACAGGCTTGCCTTTCCATAGTTCTTCACGCGAGACGATCACTAGCTGTCTGCGACCTGGTGAAGTTGGATTAAATTTTTTCAATGCCATCGGGTAAATTCCCTATTGCCTTAACTTAAAGAAATCAAGTGTTATACACCTGATGTGATATCGATTGATTGACCGTCTTCTAAAGTAACGATCGCTTTTTTAAAGTCATTTTGACGACCAGAAATGCCGCGGAAACGCTTAGTTTTACCCTTACGAATAAGAGTATTAACCGCCTTCACCTTAACATCAAACAAAGCTTCTAAAGCTTGCTTAATTTCAGGTTTAGTTGCATCTTTTGCTACTTCAAAAACGATTTGACCATTTTCAGAGGCCAAGGTTGCTTTTTCAGTAATGATAGGACGACGAATTACATCATAATGTTTTGGATTAGCCATTGAACCGTGCCTCCAATGCTTCAACTGCATTCTTAGTAAGTACAAGCTGCTTACGACGAAGAATATCGTAAACATTCGCACCTTGCACTGGCAAAACATCAACATTGTCTATGTTCTTTGCAGCACGCGCAAAACTTGTATCAACTTCCACACCATCCACAACTAGAACATTGTTCCAACCAAGCTTTACAAATTGAGCTTGAAGCTCTTTTGTTTTACCAGCAGTTGTTGCTTCAGAAAGAATAGCAAGTTCACCTGCTTTAACCTTAGCAGATAAGGCATGTTTGAAAGCAAGAGCGCGGATTTTTTTAGGCAAGTCGATAGCATGGCTACGAACGCGAGGACCATGAGCTTGGCCACCACCAACAAAAATTGGAGCGCGTCTAGAACCATGACGTGCGCCACCGCCGCCTTTTTGCTTACCAAACTTTTTACCCGTACGAGCAATTTCAGAACGGCTTTTAGTTTTATGCGTACCAGCTTGACGTTTAGCAAGCTGATATTGAACCATGCGGTGCAAAATATCAGCACGTGGCTCTAAACCAAATAAATCGTCATTAAGATCAATATTACCTTGCTCAGCGCCATCTAAATTAATTACAACCTGTTTCATTCAGCTGTCTCCTGTGTAGGCTCAGCAACTGCTTCAGAAGCTGCTGAACGAATGCCAGCTGGGAAAGGAACACCTTCAGGTAAAGATTTCTTAACAGCATCACGAACCATGATCCAGCCACCCTTTGAACCAGGTACTGCACCTTTAACCATGATAACGCCACGTTCACTATCAGTCTTAACGATCTCTAGATTTTGTGTTGTTACACGGCGAGCACCCATGTGGCCAGCCATTTTCTTACCTTTGAATACACGACCAGGGTCTTGACATTGACCCGTAGAACCGTGGCTTCTGTGTGAAATAGATACACCGTGAGAAGCTCGAAGACCACCAAAACCATGACGCTTCATAGCACCAGCAAAACCCTTACCAATGCTTGTACCAACAACATCTACATGTTGACCAGCAATGAAGTGGTTTGCAGTAATTTCAGTACCAACTTCTAGCATATTCTCTTGAGAAACGCGGAATTCCGCAACTTTTCTCTTAGGCTCAACATTTGCCTTAGCAAAATGTCCGCGTTCACCGGCAGAAGTTCTTATTACTTTTTTTGTTCCAACGCCTAGCTGAACAGCTGTATAACCATTAGTTTCTGCATCTCTTTGTGCAACAACTTGACAATTATCAACTTTAAGAACAGTTACAGGAATATGCTCACCATTGTCAGCAAAAATTCTTGTCATTCCCAGCTTTTGCGCGATCACACCTGTTCGCATGACCCTTGCCTTTCTAAAATTACTTTACAGTTTAATCTCAACATCAACACCAGCGGCGAGATCTAACTTCATCAATGCATCAACAGTTTGTGGAGTAGGATCTACAATGTCTAATAGACGTTTATGTGTCCTTATTTCAAACTGCTCGCGACTCTTTTTATTAACGTGAGGCGACCGATTAACGGTAAATTTCTCAATTCGCGTAGGTAACGGAATTGGGCCTCTAACTTGTGCGCCTGTGCGTCGAGCTGTGTTTACGATTTCTTCAGTAGAAGAATCGAGTGCACGAAAATCAAACGCTTTTAGTCTAATCCGGATATTTTGACCGAACATCTAATTGCCTCTTAAAAGAAGGACGCGCGATATGAATATCACGCGCCATTGTCATGATAATTATTCTACGATCTTAGATACAACACCCGCACCAACAGTACGGCCACCTTCACGGATCGCAAAGCGAAGCTGCTCTTCCATAGCAATAGGAACGATTAGCTCAACATTCATATTTACGTTATCACCAGGCATAACCATTTCAGTACCTTCTGGAAGCGTAACAACACCTGTCACGTCAGTTGTACGGAAATAGAATTGTGGACGATAGTTTGTAAAGAATGGTGTGTGGCGACCACCTTCATCCTTGTTAAGGATGTAAGCTTCAGCAACAAATTTCGTATGTGGTGTAATTGAACCAGGCTGACATAAAACCTGACCACGTTCAACGCCTTCACGGTCAACACCACGAAGAAGAGCACCAACGTTATCGCCAGCACGACCTTCGTCAAGAAGCTTGCGGAACATTTCAACACCAGTGATTGTAGTTTTCGTAGTGTCACGAACACCAACGATTTCAATCTCTTCACCAACTTTAACGATACCGCGCTCAACACGACCTGTAACAACTGTACCACGGCCAGAAATTGAGAAAACATCCTCAATTGGCATTAGGAATGGCATGTCGATTGGACGAGCAGGCTCTGGAATATAGCTGTCAACAGCATCCATAAGTTCAAAAATCTTTTCTTTACCGATATTGTCGTCACGACCTTCAACAGCAGCAAGAGCAGAACCAGCTACGATTGGAATATCGTCACCTGGGAAATCATACTCAGAAAGAAGCTCACGAACTTCCATTTCAACAAGCTCTAGAAGCTCTTCGTCATCCACTTGGTCAACCTTGTTAAGGAAAACAACAAGCGCAGGTACACCCACTTGGCGAGCAAGAAGAATGTGCTCACGAGTCTGTGGCATAGGACCATCTGCTGCGTTAACAACAAGAATAGCACCATCCATCTGAGCCGCACCAGTGATCATGTTCTTAACATAGTCAGCGTGTCCTGGGCAGTCAACGTGTGCGTAGTGACGGTTATCTGTTTCATACTCAACGTGTGCAGTTGAAATCGTTATACCACGCGCCTTTTCTTCAGGTGCAGCATCAATCTCGTCATAAGCCTTCGCAGCACCACCGTGCTTTTCAGCCATTGTCATGGTAATCGCAGCTGTTAGCGTTGTTTTACCATGGTCAACGTGACCAATTGTACCCACGTTAACGTGTGGTTTATTACGTTCAAACTTTTCCTTAGCCATAATCAATCTCCGTTGCCAGTCAAAGCTAATGGTTTCCCATTAATTTCATTAAATCCAATCAAGCGTATTTCGCTTGAACCTCATCAGCCACAGCTTGTGGCACTTGTTCATAATGTCCAAATTGCATTGTAAATTGCGCGCGACCCTGTGACATAGAGCGTAGCGTATTCACATAACCAAACATGTTAGCAAGAGGGACAGTAGCCTTTACGACAGTTGCTACACCGCGTGCTTCAGTACCTTGAATTTGACCACGACGGGAATTCAAGTCACCAATAATATCACCCATATATTCTTCTGGCGTAACAACTTCTACATCCATAATAGGCTCCAGAAGCTTAGCACCCGCATCCTTAGCACCCTCACGGAAGCCAGCACGAGATGCTATTTCAAAAGCAAGAACGCTAGAGTCAACCTCGTGGTAAGCACCATCTGTTAATGTGATCTTCACGTCAACAACTGGGAAACCAGCAAGAACACCAGATTCTAAAACAGACTTCACGCCCTTTTCCACACCAGGAATATATTCTTTAGGAATAGAACCACCAACGATTTGGCTTTCAAATTCAAAACCAGCACCGCGCTCAGAAGGCTCCATAGTGAACTTAACGCGAGCAAACTGACCAGAACCACCAGACTGTTTCTTGTGCGTGTAATCCACATCATGCTTGCGCGTAATTGTCTCACGATAAGCAACTTGAGGCTGACCAATATTTGCTTCAACTTTAAACTCACGCTTCATACGATCGACAAGGATATCAAGGTGCAATTCACCCATACCCGCGATAATAGTCTGACCTGATTCCTCATCAGAAGAAACGCGGAAAGAAGGATCTTCAGCTGCAAGACGAGAAAGAGCAATACCCATCTTCTCTTGATCGGCCTTAGATGCAGGCTCAATCGCAATTTCAATAACTGGCTCAGGGAATTCCATACGCTCAAGAATAACTGGCTTCAGCGGATCGCACAGAGTATCACCTGTTGTTGTATCTTTAAGACCTGCAACAGCAACAATATCACCTGCACGCGCTTCATCAATATCTTCACGGTTGTTAGAATGCATAAGAAGCATACGACCAACACGCTCTTTCTTCTCTTTAACCGTATTGGTTACAGACGAACCTTTTGTAAGAACACCTGAGTAAACACGACAGAAAGTCAAAGAACCAACGAACGGGTCATTCATAATCTTAAATGCTAACATTGAGAAAGGCTGGTCATCATCTGCTTGACGCTCAGTTTCGCTTTCATCCTTAGGATTAACACCCTTAATAGCAGGAATATCAACCGGAGAAGGCAAATAATGAACAACAGCATCAAGTAAAGGTTGAACACCTTTGTTTTTGAAAGCAGTGCCGCAGAGCATTGGAACAATCTCAGTAGAAATCGTACCCTTACGAATAAGAGCCATGATCTTATCATTATCAGGCTCGTCACCTTCTAGATAAGCCTCCATCGCAGCTTCGTCAAGCTCAACAACAGCTTCAATCAACTTTTCACGATACTCAGCAGCCTTATCTTTAAGCTCGTCACGAATTTCTCTCTCTTCAAAAGAAGCACCAAGATCTTCACCGTTCCAAACGACCTCTTTCATCTTAATAAGATCAACAAGACCCTCAAAAACATCTTCAGCACCGATAGGAAGCTGAATACAAACAGGATTTGCACCTAGACGATCGATCACCATGTCATAGCAACGGTAAAAATCAGCGCCGATTTTATCCATTTTATTAACAAAGATCATGCGAGGAACATTATACTTATCGCCCTGACGCCAAACAGTTTCTGTCTGAGGCTCAACACCAGCATTCGCATCTAAAACAGCAACAGCACCATCAAGAACACGCAAAGAGCGCTCAACCTCGATTGTGAAATCAACGTGACCGGGTGTATCAATAATGTTTAAACGCTTACCTAACCAGCTTGTCGTTGTTGCAGCGGAAGTGATTGTAATACCACGCTCCTGCTCCTGCTCCATCCAATCCATAGTCGCAGCGCCGTCATGAACTTCACCAATTTTGTGAGAACGACCTGTGTAATAAAGAATACGCTCAGACGTCGTTGTTTTACCAGCGTCAATATGAGCCATAATTCCAAAATTACGGTAATCTTCAATATTTGTAGTACGTGCCATTTTTCAAAAACCTTTAGAAACCAACTCGGCCAAATTACCAGCGATAATGCGCAAATGCTCTATTCGCTTCCGCCATCTTGTGCGTATCTTCACGCTTCTTAACAGCAGCGCCACGATTATTTGCAGCATCTAACAATTCATTACATAGACGCTCAATCATTGTTGTTTCATTGCGCTTTCTAGCAGCAGCAATCATCCAACGGATAGCAAGAGCCTGACGACGATCAGGCCTAACATCTACAGGAACCTGATAAGTAGCACCACCTACACGGCGAGAACGAACCTCAACATCAGGAGCAACATTACCAAGAGCATCATGGAAAAGCTGAACAGGATCAGACTTTAACTTAGCTTCAACAGCATCAAGAGCACCATATACGATCTTCTCTGCTGTAGATTTTTTTCCATCAATCATTAAGTTGTTCATGAACTTAGATAACACTAAATCACCAAACTTAGGATCCGGGAATACTTCACGCTTTTCAGCACTGTGACGACGAGACATATTTTAAAAACCTATATTTAAAATCTTTTTCAAAGACATCCTTACTTAGGACGCTTCGCACCATAATGAGAACGGCGCTGCTTACGATCTTTAACACCTTGTGTATCTAGAACACCACGAAGAACGTGATAACGCACACCAGGCAAATCCTTTACACGACCACCACGGATCATCACAACCGAGTGCTCCTGCAGATTGTGACCTTCACCAGGAATATATCCAATAACCTCAAAGCCATTTGTAAGGCGGATCTTAGCAACTTTACGCAAAGCCGAGTTCGGCTTCTTTGGCGTCGTTGTATAAACACGTGTACAAACACCACGCTTCTGAGGACAAGCCTCTAGAGCAGGCACTTTATTTCTTTTCAATTTAGGCTTCCGCGGTTTACGGATTAGCTGCTGTATCGTTGGCATAATTAACCTTCATCTCAAGCGGAACCCACTCCGCAAATAACAGAACACCCCGGCAGCTCAAATATTATGAACTACTAGGATGGGTAATGAGAGGATGAATTGCTTCATCGTCATATAAATCCATTTACATATAATTTGTTTCGTTGTGTTTGGCCTAAGTTTTTCCAAGTAAACTTGAATAATCAAGCGACCACTACCAGCGAGAACTTGGCATTTCATAATACTGGAATCACATTTCGTCAAGTCTTTTTTTATCTTTAAAGTCTTTTAACCTAAGAAATGCACATCCTTTATATTGATGATTATTTTTTAGTATTAACCTTGTAATATATTATCAAAATATTAATTCACCATGACTTCAAATGCCCATTTTGCTGGTATATAGGCAAGCTGCGGAGTATAACGAATATTATTGAATTTTTTCATATAGTTAAGTTCCTGTTTAGCTAAATTCACATCACGGTATAGTGGGTAATCCCTAGCAATTAGCGCTGTGTATAGACGATTGCCTTTATCAGTACAGGACACAACATAGTAAATGTTTATAGGCTTATGAATTTCATCACTTAGGGCTTCCATTTTCTTTCGAAGTATTTGCTCTGATCGGTTTGAGCCTAAAACGATTCCATAATGAGTATGCTTGTTTAAATTAGTAAGCGTTAGAATATTTATGATAGCTCTCGTAAAATACTTAGCACTATTATCAACAGTACACAGACGCGCTTTTTTATTAGGAGTACTATTATATGCTAGCTGTATTAAATAGTCGACCACGATATTTTTTTCGCTGTTACGATGCCAACTTGCTAGCCCCACCCTATCGACAGCATGTATAGGATCATGTTGCTCAAATTGCGGCGTTAAGCTCATAGCGAGTATCAATGCAATTAATGCTGGGAAGCTTGATCTAAAAAAAAATGTTCTATTTCTAACAAGTAGAAATGCCGATATAATCAATATTAAATGACTGACTATAACAATGAGGAATGGTGATAAAAAATCCAAATGCTCTGGCAACCAGTTATAGTTAGCTAGAACTAGAAGATAACTTATCACGACAGCGCATATAGATAGATATCTCTTAATAGCAGATAATGACATTATTAATACTCGCATAAAACAACTTAAGCGAGATAATATACTCTAATTTAAATTAAAATAAAAGTATTATTTACAACTTTAAATAAATTCAACTTTAAACATTCAATTCATTAATTTTATTACTTATATATCTTTAATTTAGAAAATATACATCTTAAGCGAGCGTAACTTATAAGTGTATAAAATATTACATTTAGACTTTTAGACTGCAAGCTAGCTATAATATAACTAGCTGTTATTGCTATATTTTGCTCATAAGCATAACCATAATTTATTGACGCAGAAAATAGTTCCGCCTAAAGTCTATACTATAAAAGTGAGAGTAGAATACATAAAATAGTTTCTATGGAGGAAATTTAGGTGATACAGGTAGAATATTATTTTTCATTACTAAGTCCATGGAGCTATTTAGGGCATTCTCGCTTCAACAAAATTGCTGAAAAACACAATATTAAAGTCATATTTAAACCTATACCTATGTTTGACTTATTTGCTGAAACAGGTGGTCTTCCCGCTAATAAAAGGCACATAACCAGGCAAGCCTATCGTATAATGGAATTAAAACGCTTTAGAAAAAAGCTTGCTATGCCATTAACATTAAAGCCAGCCTACTGGCCATATGATGCTAATCTTGCCCATAGCATTATATTTGCAATGATTGATAATGATTATAACCCAATGAATTTTATACAAAAATCATTTGTGGCTTGCTGGTCCCATGAAAAAAATATGGCACAAGAGGCAACAATCATTGAAATATTAGAGGCTATTGAGTTAGATAGGACTTTAATTGCAGAAGCTAAAAAAATTAATATAGCTACACGGCATGAAGAGAATTTCAAAGATGCAATAGCAGCAAATGTTTTTGGTGCCCCTTCCTATGTTTGGAAAGATGAAGTTTTCTGGGGGCAAGATAGGGTTGAATTCCTTGACGAAGCTTTGAGTGAAGGAAGAGAAGCTTATAATTCTCAAATCTAACATTATATTAAATAGCTAAAATTGCTTGATTTAGAAAGATTCTAAACTATACTATAGTTAAAAGTGTCAAATAATAATGCAATAGCAGAAGAGGCTAAACATGTTCATTCAGACAGAGGCAACGCCAAATCCGAATACCTTGAAATTTATCCCAGGTCGTGAAGTCTTGGAAAACGGATCAGCTGAATTTGAGCGTGCTGAGGGATATGAAAACTCTCCCTTAGCAAGCCGTTTGTTTGCTATCGAAAATGTGGATCGTGTTTTCTTTGGTCCAGATTTTATTTCCATTACAAAAAATGATGCAGATTGGCAGCATATTAAACCTTCAATTTTAGGCGCTATAATGGATCATTACATGTCAGGCGATGCTGTTATGCAAGAAGGGTCAGATAATGGCATGCTTGTTGAAGAATATGATAATGACGACGCACAAATCGTAAAAACAATAAAAGAGCTGCTTGATACACGCGTTCGCCCTGCCGTTGCCCATGATGGTGGGGATATTCGATTTCAATCTTTTAAACAAGGCATTGTCTATCTTCATATGCAAGGAGCATGCGCAGGCTGCCCTTCTTCGACAGCAACCCTAAAGCATGGAATAGAAAATCTTCTGCGCCACTTTATTCCTGAGGTTCTAGAAGTCCGTCCTGTATGATATGATATTTCTTAATATTTATATTACTCAAGCATATGTGTAGTATTAACTTACTAAACAGTGCTTAATCTCTTAAAGTTGTAATTATATCATTCTAAGATCCTTAAATTGTTAGTGATAAACATTTTCACCACAACAAATACAGGGATTTAACAATGCGCTCTTATATCAATTTGGTATTATCAATTTTTTTAATCAACCTAGCATTCGGAACTTTAAACTTTTTAAATATGCAATATGCAAAAATCGTAACAGACCTTGGCTTAATAGGATCTATAGTCTTATTTCTATTAAGTATTAGTATGGGGATGTTTGGACTTTATTTGCTCATAAAGACCTGCCTGCGTCTATTTAGTAGAAAAGCTGTAATAGGCTAAATTAATACTAGGCTTAGAACCTAGTAGAAAAAGCTTCATGATCTATCTTAATTATAAAAAATAAAATTATAAAATATGAGTTATATGTTACCAGCATAGGGCATTATATATTGTTCGCTGGCAATTTTTGAGTTTTAATAATTTAACTTGGATATAGAATGCTATTTATAATGAGAAACAAAGCTGTCAGACAGCTTTTCCTAAAGTTTATGAGTTTATACAACAAAATATAAATGTAAAATTATAGTATAATTTATATAATATGCAATCTAATTTACCGAAACTTATCTTTTTCCCTCTAGCTTAGGTATATATTACGCTAGGGGGCACAGGATAAAGATGGCATATTTGCACAAAGTCGCAAAGAAAATTAAAAATTCTACTTTAGTAAAAATTTCTCTTTTTACGTGTACTATATTGTCAATTTTAGGTATTGTTGGGATATATATTATCTTTCAACTTATAGATAGTGCGAGCACTACCAGTATAAATACCATGAATCAACTCTCAACAGAGCTTAATGAAACACAAATCCTGAAAAACGCCGAAATTGCAAGCTTGCATAAAAAAGTGGCTACTTATGAAATGGAAAATGTTGTAACCACACTAGAACGTAGCACGCGCTTATCAAATTATAAGCATAAAAAAATCCTTGGATATCTCAATGGCGTTATGACTGTTATTAATAGAAATATTGCTTATGATATAAAGAATATGGGATGGGAAGAACGCTACGGCTATTCTTTATCAGCAAATACACTCAAAATGGATTTGAAAGACATCATTGAAATTATTTACGTTCCTGGTAGCAGAGTAAAAGATATAAAAAAATATTTAAAAAGAGCAAATTTAGAAAATAGTGACTTCAGCTATTTTGCCGAGCGAATTTTAATGTCTAGAATTCCACCAGATAAAATTTCAACGCATATTTTAGAAGACTCAGAGTATATGTATGTTGGCAATGTTATCGGCTCTATAACCGACCCTTACGGTATATTAATTGCTAAAACGCCTAATATAAATCGAGAAATCCTTGATAAGATGGCAGAAACAAACAAAAAAAAGCATGAGCTTTTAGCCAAACAAAAAATTGACACTAAAAAAACTCAAATCAAATTAGATCAAGAAGCAAAAGCAGCTTTAAAGAAACAAGCAAAATTAATAGAAAGACAAGCAGAAAATGAAAAAGCTTGGAATATAGTAAAATTTATCCTGATTATTGTTAACTTACTACTTCTCATCATATTTGCTACTGCTCAGCCTGTCGCCATGTATATAGCTATCGCCAAGCCTATGAAGCGCTTATTAAAAAATCTTCAAGAAATCAGACAGAATAACCTTTCCATTCCGACGCCTTACCTTAATAGAAAAGATGAAATCAGCACTTTAGCAAAAGGAATAGAGGCGTTAAGACAATCAAAATATTCTGAAAATCAGCAAGCTTCCTTAATCAAGGATGCTGCAGAAGCGGATAATCAAAAAAGACAAATTCTAGAGGCACAGATTCATAATTTTCAATCAGCTATTTCTAAATTCTTTATTATCGTTGAGAACAAACTACAAGTTGTAACAGAAACGACAAATATACAAAATAGCCTGATTAAAAACACAAATAGCAGTACAAAATCATCTATAAATGAAACAAGAAAAATTACTGAAAATATTAAATATACTGCGCAGTCGGGGGAAAGTTTAGCTCAATCGGTTATTTCAATATCAGGAAAAATTAATAGTTCATCTGAGGCAACTCAAGAGGCCACGTCAACCGCGAGCATGACTTCTCAAACCGTTAAAGAACTATCAGAAGCTGCTGATAATATTGGAACCGTTGTTAATCTGATCAGTGATATTGCAGAACAAACAAATCTCCTTGCTCTTAATGCAACCATTGAAGCAGCGCGTGCAGGGAGTGCTGGTAAAGGCTTTGCGGTTGTTGCCTCAGAGGTAAAAACGCTAGCGACACAAACAGGCGAAGCAACTAATCGCATCTCTGAACAAATCAATACAATTCAGAATATTGCTAATAAGTCTGTTGAACAAATCACTGAGATTAGCAAGCAAATTTCAGAGGTCAATTCGCAATCCCATACCATATCTGTTGTGCTTAATGATCAAAAGCAACACAGCCATCAGATTACCCAAAGCATGGGAGAGGCCGTCAAAGGCGCGAATATGATCTTAACGCGCGTTGAAGATGTTGCCAATGAAATGCAATCAACATTGGAATCAAATGATGTTGTAAATACTTCCGTCAATGAACTTGAAGAAATTGTTATAGAGCTTAGAAAAGAAATCCAGCAATTCCTGAACCAAGTCGCCGCTTAAGCTGCCACTATTTTTAGAATTA
>WTKA01000014.1 GCA_011524605.1 Hyphomicrobiales bacterium
GAAGCTTGTGGCAATGCTACACGATGTATTGCGGGTTTGTTGATGCAAGAAAGTGGCAAAGAAACTGCAATTATTGATACGATTGCAGGGCGTTTAAAAGCCGTTGCTGCAAAGCAAGAAAATTGGATTAGCGTTGATATGGGGGAGCCAAAATTTGATTGGCAAGATATCCCTTTGTCTGAGGAGTTTTTTGATACAACACGGATTGAGTTGCAAGTTGGACCCATTGGCAATCCTGTTTTACATACGCCTAGTGTTGTCAATGTTGGCAACCCTCATGCTATTTTTTGGGTCAAGCAGGATGTGAATAATTATGAGTTAGATCGCCTTGGCCCTTTATTGGAAAATCACCCGATCTTTCCTGAGGCAGCCAACATATCTATTGCGCAAGTTGTTGCAGATGATAAAATTATTGCCCGCGTTTGGGAGCGTGGTGTTGGGTTAACATTAGCTTGCGGTACGGGCGCTTGCGCTATTGCGGTTGCTGCTGCACGTAAGCGCATTGCATTGAGAAGCTCAACGGTACAGTTGCCCGGCGGTGATCTTCATATTGAATGGACAAATCAAAACCGTATTATTATGTCAGGGCCTTGGCAGCAAGATTATGCTGGCGACATTGCGGATAGCTTAATTTCATGACAGAAAAAAAGCCTAATCAAGATTTGAAAAATGAGGTAATCACATTTGGATGCCGCTTAAATGCGTATGAATCTGAAGTTATGGCAGATCATTCTAAAAATGCAGGTCTTGAAAATGCGGCTATTTTTAACACATGCGCGGTTACAAATGAGGCTGTTAGACAGTCAAAACAAGCCATAAGGCGCTATGCACGGGAAAACCCAGATAAGCCAATTATTGTGACCGGTTGCGCTGCGCAAATTGAATCGGATAATTTTGCCAATATGGAAGAGGTTGATTTTGTCATTGGCAATGGCGAAAAAATGGAAGCCGCACCATGGCAAAAAATTGCTGATATAAAAGATGGCGGCAATAATCACCCTCGCTATGGCACAGAGCGCGTGCAAGTGAATGATATTATGGCGCTGAAAGAAACAGGAGGGCATTTCATAAAGGCTTTCCATAATCGCGTGCGCGCCTTTGTTCAAATTCAAAATGGCTGTGATCACCGCTGTACTTTTTGTATCATTCCTTATGGTCGAGGGAATTCTCGCTCTGTCCCTATTCCTGAAAGCATTGAACAAATTCGATTTTTGCTAGAAGGGGGTGTTAAGGAAATTGTGCTTACAGGGGTTGATATCACTTCTTATGGTAGTGATTTACCTGGTACACCCTCATTGGGCACGCTCGTAAAATCAATTTTAAAACAAGTGCCAGAGCTGCAAAGATTGCGGCTATCCTCGCTTGATATGATAGAATTAGATGATGAGCTAATGGAGCTATTGCAAAGCGAAGAACGGCTTTTGCCCCATATGCATCTATCCTTGCAACATGGTGATGATCTGATTTTAAAACGAATGAAGCGGCGCCATGGTCGCCAACATAGTATTGACTTTTGTCAAACATTAAGAAAAGCAAGACCCGATATATTATTTGGCGCTGATATTATTGCAGGTTTTCCAACAGAGACAGAAGAGATGTTTCAACGCTCCATCGATATTGTCAAAGAGTGTGATTTAAGTTTTTTACATGTCTTTCCTTTCTCTCCAAGGCAAGGAACACCAGCGGCAAAAATGCCGCAACTAGACAAAGCGATCATTAAAGAGAGAGCGCGCCGTTTACGTGATATTGGTTCTGAACATTTGCTGCTTAGCGAAAATCGTTTCTTAGGCCAGAGGGCAACTGCATTAGTGGAAACTAAGGGCAGGGCACATACAGATAATTTTTTATCAGTAAAAGTTGCAGACACTATTGAAGCGGGAACATTGGTTACCGGGACAATCTTTCGAAATGGCGAGAACCAATTGGCATTAAAACCTCAAGATAGGCAAGAATAAATGAGTGACGAGACAAAAAAAAAGGGATGGTTTAAGCGTTTGAGAGAAGGGTTAAGCCGCTCTTCCAATGCGTTGACAGGCGGTATTTCTGACCTGATTACAAAAAGAAAATTAGATGAGACCGTCTTAGAAGAGCTTGAAGATATTCTCATTCAATCTGATTTAGGTGTTGAAACAGCCATGGCTATCACAGATCAGATTGGCGCTGTAAGGCGGGAAAAAGATCTTAGCGATGAAGATATTCGCGCTATCTTATCCAATGAAATTGAAGCGGCTTTGCAACCAGTTGCACATCCTTTAATACTTGAAGATAGGCCTTTAAATATTATCCTTGTATGCGGTGTTAATGGGTCAGGTAAAACAACGACAATTGGCAAGCTTGCTGCCAAATATAGCGCTGAGGGCAAAAAGCTTGTTTTGGCTGCAGGGGATACATTTCGGGCTGCAGCTGTTGAACAGTTGAAAATCTGGGGTGAGCGTACGGGCGCTGAAGTTGTTATGCGGGATACGGGCGCGGATGCAGCAGGCCTTGTCTATGATGCGATAGAGGCTGCAAAACAAAGCAAAGCAGATATCTTACTTATTGATACTGCTGGTCGATTGCAAAATAAAACAGATTTAATGGATGAGCTGAAAAAAGTTGTTCGGATTATTCAAAAACAAGATGAAACAGCACCTCATCATTCTATTTTAGTGCTTGATGCGACCGTAGGGCAAAATGCTCTTTCCCAAGTTAAAATTTTTAACGAAACTGTTGGATTATCGGGGCTTGTTATGACAAAGCTTGACGGAACCGCACGGGGTGGCATTTTAGTGCCAATTGCAAAAGAGCATAAGCTGCCTGTCCATGCAATTGGTGTGGGTGAGGGGATAGATGATTTACAGCCCTTTGAAGCAAAAGATTTTGCTAATGCAATTTCAGGTTTTGATGGATAAATTTTATATCTCTATATAATTCATCCATATTTGATTGCTATATTGTAAGCTCTTATCCTTCAGGTTAAAAAAAAGACTTCATAAAAAATTAACGATTTTGCCTAGGAATTAATTAAGGTTAACTTTCATAAGTTACCTAAAATTTTACCTAAAAGCTTCACTCTTAGTAAACGTTAAGCTCTCATTAACAGCTTACATCCAATGCTATGTGCAAATGAATTTATATTTCAGCGATGGAGCTGATGCTGATTTTGTATTGGAGTAAGAGTTATGTTTCAGCGTCTAATGGTTACAATCATCTTTGGGGCAGGATTTAGCTTTTTAGCAAATAGCATGGCTCAAGCGCAAGATTTAGGCTATGGTAATGCTGGTTCTTTTGGTCCTGTTTGGGCTGGTTTTTATGCTGGCGGCTTTGTTGGTGGTGTAAGATCTAGCGAAGAACTAACGGGCAATGTTAATGGCACTGGCAACGCGGATGGCTATGGCGCTGGTGTATATGCTGGTGGCAACGCTCAATCCGGCAATCTTGTTGTCGGGTTTGAAGGCGAGCTCAGTACAACAATTGGTGATATGACTATTAATGGGCTCACTACAAATTTAGAAAATAGTTGGGCAGGAAGAGCGCGCGTTGGTGTTGCTGTAAATGACCGTGCTTTACTTTTCTTTACGACGGGTCTTGTGAACAGTTCTATTGAATTAACAGCACCTAATAATGTTTCTAGTGATTTTGATCTTGTCGGTATTCAAGCAGGTGTCGGTGCGGAAGCATTAGTATCATCTAATATCTTTATTCGTGCGGATTATCTCTACACAAATTATTTTGATGAAATGATCCCATCTAATTTTGGTGCTAACACAGAATATGATCTTGAAAATCATCAGTTTAGAGTTGGTTTGGGTTATAAATTTTAGATTATAAAATTTTCTCAAACGAACGCAATAAAACGCTCAAGCCCCACTCACTTGAGCGTTTTTTCTTTTGTTCATTAAATTTTTTCTTCAATAATTTGCTGTTCAATAGCGCTAATTTGAGCCTTGGAAATAAAGTTAAATAATTTAACAGATGCAATGAGCCAAATCAGCTCAATGAATTCTAATATAATGACTATTGGCATAAAATAATCATCGATAATGCCTAAATGAAGCCACTCAAAAGTTTGCGTTGTAAAAATCAGCGGAAAAATAAGAGCGACTGTAAAACTCAAAAACATTAGAAAATTAAAAGACCACCATATAATAAGCAAGAAATGATATTTTCTATCTATGTTTAGCCCATTAAAAATGCGCTTCATAATGAGAAAAGGTTTCCATAAATTAAAAATAGGTATGAAATACCAATAGATTGCCGGCCAGCTTTTGATCGTTTTTTGATGTAAAATAGATTGATTATAAAGCGCTGTTTTTTTCCACATTAGAAAAGTGAAAATACTAAAAAAGAATAGGAAATAGTAAAAGGCAATATAGGCAAAACTATCTTCTATACGATTAAATCTTGGTTCAATTGCTGCAAAAGAAAAATCTTGTAATATATAAATTAGATAGAATGCATTTAAGATGGCTTGAGAAATAAGAAAGCCATAAAGCAGTTTTGATACAAGCTTTACATCTAAAAATTCATTATGCCTTAGCTTATACTTGCCCATAACGCTATTTTCATTTCGAACTGGATAGCGCCATTTACCCAACAGCCAAACAATAGCAAATATGAATGCTAGGAAAAAGAAGAGAAAGGCTGAAATAAGCGAGGCTGCTTCACCATTATCAACCGCTGTTGTACCTTGATCTACGAATGTTTGGGCATAGGCAGGTATGCATAAAATTATGGTGAGGCAATAAGCGAGTATAAATCTCTTATGTATTATTGAAACAAGCTTGTTTTTAAATGACATTAATACCTCAAAAATTTCATTTCCCAATTTTGACACTGAGATAACCTAATTTAGAATCAATCACCAGTCCTGAATTGACAGTCGTTTTAAAGGGTTTTATTTAATTATACTCTTTATAAGTGAATATCGTTGATTTTGTTAACTATAAATAATCAAGTTGAAGCCTTAAACTTTCATTAACCATGTTTTTTTACACTTTGTTAACGTTTTAAAGTGTTAATTTCAATTAAGTTTTATGAATATTTTATTAATTTCGCATGAAGCTTTACGTTTTATGTTTAGTCAGAGTAAGCAGAGTAAGAATATATGTCAGCGGCAAAAAGAATATTAATCGCAGATGATGACCAGCAAACCTTAGAGTTTATGAGTATCGCGCTTGAAACAAAAGGGCATGAGGTTTTTATTGCTGAAAATGGTATGAAAGCAATTGAAGCATTAAGGCAAAGTGCGTATGATTATGTGCTTATTGATTATCACATGGAAGGCCTAGACGGCGCTTCTTCTGCAAATGCTATTAAGTATAGTTTAACAGACCGTGCATGTCAGATTATTGCGATCACAGGTGACCCTGAAGGATTGAAGGCAAGACCAGATGCAAAGAATGTCTTTTCTCAAATTTTACCAAAGCCATTGGATCTGAATAAACTTTATAAAATTATTCATACAGATGATAAAGGCTATCGTCCTGAAAATGATAATAAGAAATCAGGGGTAGATCCTCTGACTAATACTATTGTTGATAAAATGTCAGCGGCACTAAGCGCGGCTCCTAAGTTGCAGCATAGGGATTGCGAACATATTTTAAATGCTGTTCTTTTACCCAGACGCAAGGCATTGCTGCCTAAAATATTTGAAGGTGTTTTTAGAACTCAAGCTACTTTGCCAGCAGATGTTGCTTTTATATCTGCAGAAATTTCATCGGATGAAATACAAGCCTTTCGCACTACAGGGATAGGCCATCTCATTCCTATCATTGATTTATCTGGAAAAGCGTCAGATTTTGCAGATCTTAGCATTGATCCAAATGATGATGATGCCGAGCAGCAAATAACAAACATGGTTGAGAGATTTGCAAAAAATCGAGTAGAGCTTGGTAAAAATGCTATTTGCCCTGAAAATGATGAGGATCGTCTCTTAGCTTACTTATTCGTCAGTGATCAAAAATTATTTCCGATCAAAGACTTATCTGAAAAACAACTTTATCGCTTTTCTAAGAGCTTGCCAGTGATAGACCCGTTATCAGTTGCTACAAGACTTGAAGAGCATGGTTTTTTAGATCAAATATTTATTGATCGTCATCATGAATGTCCAAGTTGTCATTCCCATCGCTTGAATGTGCGTGAAGAATGTCCATCTTGTAAGAGTGCAAATATTGAAGAAGTCGCTCTTATACACCATTATCGCTGTTCTTACGTTGGTCCTGAAGCAGATTTTCGGCAAGGGAAACATTTGATTTGCCCAAAATGTAGACAAGAATTGCTGCACTATGGGTCGGATTATGATCGTGCAGGCACTGGCCATAATTGTCATGATTGCGGTGAAGTCAGTCCTGAACCGAGTGTGGGCTTTATGTGCCATGATTGTGATACGCATACCTCTGGTGATGTGATTGCCCATAGGGATGTGTTTGAGTTTGTTTTAAATGATAAGGCACGGTCAAGAGTGCGCGGCGCACAAGAGCTGATCCAACAATTTATATCGCCCTTTAGTCAGGCTTTGCCGCTTTTACTAACAAAAGCTATTGCACGCCATAAAGTTGATAATCCAAGTCAAGATGGTCTAATTGTTCAAATTTCTTATGATAATGAACGCCGTTTAATTAATGAATTTGGCTATGATAGATTTAATCGTCAACGAAGCCAATTTATCGATAATATTCAGCAAGCGCTAAGCGATGCTGGGATATTAGCACAAGGCAAAGATTATGATTATGCCTTTTTGCCTAATGCGGAAGAAGAAATGTTTCAGACATTGCAGCTAAAGATTAAAAAGCGTGGACAATTGCAGCTTGTTGATGATTTAGCAGCAAGTTTTGAAACTGTAGCCTTGTCCGATCTGAGCCTTTAAGTGAACGAGTATCGCATATGTTTATTGATTGGGTTTATATCGATAGAATTTTTGTAGAAAGCTTTACCTATCTCACACAACAAAGTGAAGTCGGGCTATTCTATTTATTCTGGTTTTCATTTTTATTTGAAGTGCCGCGTTTTGTCGTTGCCTTTCTCATTTTCATGCTATTTGGACGCATTATTTATCGTCCTGCTGATCCGAGCTATTTTTCTTATATTGATAGTGAGGAAGATAGTTTGGTGGCTATTTATGAAAATAAACAAAAGTCTAATTGTGCTAAAGTCAGCGTGATTATTGTTGGTCATAATGAAGGCCAGAAAATTGAACGCTGCGCCCGTTCTTTGCGGGAGCAGACATTACAAGATTTTGAGATTATTATTGCAAGTGACGGCTCCACAGATAACATGTCAGCTATTGCTCAAAATCTTGTTAAGCAAGGCGTTGCAGATAGAGCAATATCAACATCCGTTCGGGGCGGGAAATCAGCGGCTATCAATATGGCTAAACGTTTCGCAAAAGGCGAATATATTGTTGTTGTGGATTCAGATGGTTCATTTAACCGCTTTGCATTGGAGCAAATTTTACAACCCTTCAAAGATCCACAAATCGGCATTGTATCGGGCAATGTATTGGTGCGCAACGGCAAGAAAAGCCTTATAGCGGCAACGCAAGCTGTCGAATATTTAATTTGTGTCTCTTTAGGCCGTGAAATTTTGCAGCTGATCAATGGCATTAGCTGTTCATCTGGTGCTTTTTCAGCTTTTAGAAAAACCGCCCTTGTTGATGTGCAGGGCGTTGATGTTGGCGGTGGAGAAGATTTTGATCTTACGCTTCGTTTGCGTCAAAAAGGTTGGAAAGTCGCTTTTGTACCTGAAGCTATTTGTTACACAGATGTGCCCCATAAATTATGGGGTTATATTCGCCAGCGTTTGCGCTGGGAGCGTGATAGCTACCGCTTGCGCTACCGCAAGCATGGCGCGGTTATAAACCCTTTTTCACCCCGTTTTCAGGCAAAAGAGTTATTTCATCAGTTTGACTTTTTATTTTTCAATATTATTGCAGGTCTTGCGATGCCCATTTATTTGGTTTGGCTCTTTACAAGCTATAGTGCCTCCATTGCGATATTAGCAGTATTAACAACGATGATTATACTGATCATAGTCAATATATTTGGCTTCATGCTTGCCGTTATTCGATCAGGACGGCATGAATATTGGCGCTATATTTTATTTGTTCCAGCCTATTCAATTTCCACTGATTTTTTAATGCGTTTTGTCCGCCTTTATGCTTATGGCGAAGAATTTTTCTTAAACGCATCTTCTAAAGATAATTTTGTTCCTCAGCGCGTGCGCTCTATTAGGAAATGGTAATATTATGAAAAAAATAAAAACACGCCCTCGTTTAGATAAAGTTGATTTTGAAGCAAGAGCAACCGGTTTTTCCTTTGGTCGTACGGTCTATCTATTTATGCTATTTGGTCTCTTCGCTTTTTTATTAAATTATTTCTTTGGTCAAACGCTTTTCTTCCGAGCTCATGGTTTGGTGATGCAAGAGCAGCATATTGTTGATGCTTTTTATAATTCTCATCTTGTGGATGTTTATGTGGAAGAAGGGGATAGCATTGATAAAGATACGCCTCTTGTTCGCATCAATTCAGGCGATGTTACAGCGCAAATTGCAACGCTTTCTTCAAAGCATGCCGAAATTGCAACAAAGCTTGGGGGGCTAAAAAGCCGCGAGGCAACTTTGAAATTATTAATTCCACTAGCGCAAAATGAAGTGAATTATGCGTTGGTTGAAAAAGATGGCTTGAAAGAATTAAAAAATAAGCAGTTGATCAATAATCAACGCGTTGCTCAAAATATGAATCGTCTTTTAAACGCCCAAACCAAATTAAGTTCGCTTGAAGCGGAATATGAAGGGTTGAACTTAGAGGTTAAGCTTGTCTCTAAAGCTGAAAAGAGTGTTAAATCCTCATTAGATGATCTCAAGCTGAACTATGATAAAGGCGTTATAAAATCAATGGTTAGCGGTAGGGTTGGTCCTCGTGTAGCCTCGCAAGGGGATGTTAAACTCGCTGGCGAAAAAATTATGACCATTTATAGTGGTGATCCTTATATCGTGACTTATATGCCCCACAGCTATCTTTTTGATATTAAAGAAGGCATGTCTGTAACTTTGAAATCAGGCAACCGAGAAATGCAAGGCACAATCTCTAGTCTTCTTCCCGTAGCTGACGCATTGCCTTCAGAGTTTCAAAATCTGTTTAAGCCAACGGAAAGAACTCGTCTTGCTCGTATTGATATAGATGGCGATATGCCCTTCGCTCTTTTAGAGAAGGTCTATATTTCAGGGTGCGATTTATTTTTCTGTGGCACAGAAGATGGCCAGCAATGGGCGATGCAAGCGGGATTGATCAAGTTTAAAAATCATACGGTCGATTCTATCTCTGAAGGCTATGAAATAGCTTTGAATTTTTTAAACTTAAATTCAACGATCGATACAACTGGCTTTGCCTCTGAAAAGAAATAAGATTTGGTGATGAGCAAATGAATATAGATTCTATTTTACAAAGAAGCGTAGCTGAAGAAAATACAGTTTCGGCGTCTAACCAAAATATAAAAAATATAACGCGCGTTGCGTTATTTGATAGAGATAAGGATGATATATTTTTAACCCAGCGTGCTTTAAAAGCGGCGCAATGGACTGCTTTTGAAATTGTTGCTTCTGCTACAAATTGGGATAGCTTTTTAGCCTCCATTCAAACGCGCCCTTGCCATTGTATAATAATTGGCCTTTCAGGCAAATCTGCACAGGCCTTAAAAAAGGTGGAAGCGTTAAAAAATAATCCATCTGTTAAAAATATTCCAATCATCGCCCTTTGCGCGGAGGAAAGCTATGACTATATCGCATCGCTTTATAAAATCGGCGTCACCTTTGTTTTAACAAAGTCAGCAGCAACAAGTGATGCAATTGAACAAGTTATTTTGAAAGAAAGATTAAACAATCATAGTAATCTCCCAAAAGCGCGCAATGCACAACAGCAAGTCGAGCTTTTGCCTATGGTTGCCCATGATATTAGAACAATGCTCAATGGCGTATTAGGGTCAGCGCAAGTATTAAATCAGTTAGATTTGCCTGAAGCGCCTAAGAAAATGACGCAAGCTTTGCTTAGATCAGGCAATAACCTTCGCAATTTCCTTGAGAATTTAATGACTTATTCAAGTCTGCAGCATTCTTACCATGACCTAGTAAAAAATGATAAATTTCATTTAGAATTTTTACTTGAGTCTATTGTTGATGATCAGCAGTCGCTTGCAAAGAAAAAAGGGCTGCAAATAAAATTATTTACGCCAAGAGAAGAGATTGGATTTATTCAATCGGATCAAACGAAAATGCTGCAGATTGTGACAAATTTACTATCAAATGCAGTTAAATTTAGCCATAAGGGCGCTATTGAAGTCACACTTAAAAAATATGAAAAGCAAGAAAATAGTGGTAATAAATATATCTCAATCAGTGTAAAAGATAGCGGCGTAGGCATCGCTGAAGACGCCTTATCGCGTATTTTTGATCCCTTTACGCAAGCCGATAGCCTTGTGAAGAAAAAGTTTGGCGGATCAGGCCTTGGCTTAGCGATAGCACGACAGAATGCTGAAAGCTTAGGAGGAGACATCATGGTCAAATCCATCATCGACCAAGGCTCGAACTTTACATTGATTTTACCTATCAAAACAGTATGATCGCTTTTTGATTATGGCTTATTTTTTCAATAATGCTTTTGTGAAAAATAGTAGAAGTCTGCTTTAATCAAACTGCTCTGAAATGAGAAAGATTATAAGATGGCGCAAAAAGAAGATATTAATGTATTTGGTGATGAGCTTATCCCTTGCTCTTTTGATCCATTAACGGGATTTTATCGTGATGGATGTTGTTCAACAGGGGATGAGGATCATGGTTGCCATACGGTTTGTTGCGTCATCACAGATGATTTTTTAAATTTCTCAAAGTCACGCGGGAATGACCTTTCAACGCCTCGCCCTGAATTTGGTTTTAAAGGCCTTATGGCAGGGGATCGTTGGTGCTTATGTGCTGCGCGTTGGCAAGAGGCAAATGTGGCAGGTGTTGCCCCGCGTGTTGTTTTGCAAGCTACCCATATTGAAACGCTACAATATTGCACTTTAGAAGATCT
>WTKA01000090.1 GCA_011524605.1 Hyphomicrobiales bacterium
TGCCTTTAATCGCGCCTTCTATGCCAATTTGACGGGAGACAATGTTGAAAATATCGACAGAGCCTAAATCTGCCCCATTAATGCCAATGCGCACGTCACCGCCTTCAACATCAAGGCTAGTGAGTTTGCCACCAGTGATAACCGGACTACCAGTAGTAAGTGTTACTTGTGGTGTATTAAAAAAGCTACAGCCATTACAGGTAATCCCATTGGGGTTGGCAACAATCACATCCGCTGATGTACCTGCAACTTCTGTAGCCCCTTCAAGCAATGAACGTGATGTCCCCGTTACTTCATTAAGAATAACAGAAGCAGGCCCTGAATTTTGTAAATTTGCATTCCCTTGAATAAGGCCTGCAAGACCTGTATTAACGATTTCCTGATTGGAATTATTTAAAATAACACCGCCAGCACCGACATTATAGCTATCAAACTGATTATGAGAAAGGCCAGAGCTATTAGCGCTATTGATATTTATGATCGTTGTGCCATTAGCAGACGTATCTAATGTGGCGCCACTACCATTAGCAATTTGAATGTCAGTGGCATGGGCTAATATGGACTGAGAAGCCACTAGCAAACCTAACGCTAAAGCGCTTATTTGCTTACTTAAGCCGCGTAAATGCCAAGATAAAGGGCGGACTTGTTTAGCGTTTTTTCTCTCAAGGCTATTTGCAAAGCGTCTCTTATGCCTATTGCTGTGGCTCCCATTTTGAATATCTATATTATCTTTATCAGCTGGTAGCTTTACACTGAGAAATAAAGAAAAAAATGAAGAGATCGGCATAATAATCACCAGTTATATTTTTTATATATACAATTTTAGTTGTAGATAACTTAGTAAAGATGAATAGAGAATGAATGGGGAATATAATTTATCATTCAAAATCCACTCATATGTACCAAGCCCTCAAAACCATTAAAAAGAAAAGCTGCCCTTAGCATAATAAACACCGGGTTCATCCAATGTAGATTGGATGGATGAAGACCCCGAAATTAAATCTGAATAAGTCAAGTCAATACTAAATTTACCGCCCTTCGTACGCAAACCAACGGCACCCCCGACAAGGCTATCCCCATCAATATCAAATTCAGATTGTTCAAAAACCTGCCCTATATCGATAGCGCCATAAAACTCTGCCTGCCCAAAAACTATATCCATAAATTTTTCACCTGTTTTAGGCAAAGCGATAGAGAGCTCATTACGCGATAAGAAGCCATTATTACCCGCGTGCAATGAAGACATGACACCGCGAACACTACTTATGCCACCGATAGAAAATTGCTCAGAGCCAAATAAAAGATCGTCAGACCATTGGCCTGAAAATTGACTATCAAAACCAAATGTCCAACCTTTTGCCTGTGTTTGTGCGGTATAGCCTAATGACCAAGACAATTTATCAAATTGTCCTTTAGGGCTGTCATCCGCTGCTGTTTTATCATTGAAAGCGCCAAAAAGCTTCAAGCCGCGTTCATAAGTGCCTGTAGCCAGCACTTGCCCGCCAAGCATTTGGCGTGAATGTGTTAATGAAAGATTGGCTGTGGTCAAAGCACGACTAGAACTTTCGATTAAACTATTCATTAAAAAGCTCTCATTGCTTTTGCGCAAAAATGTCGAGGATAAAGATGTTTTAGATTTTTGATCTCGATGCAAAACACGATCAGCGGTAACAGACCAACTATCAGAGCGGCCTGAGGTGCGGATTTCACTAAAAATGCCTTGAATGCTCGTTTCATAATGGGACAAACTGCCAGCTAAGCTAAAAGTCCAATAGCCATAGGGAACAGAATAGTTGATATTTAAACTATCACTTAATTTATTTTTCTCAGGTCCATATTGGTAAGGAAATTCATTTAAACTCCGACTATAGCTTAATGAAAAACTATCATTCATATCTAACAGATCATCATAACCAAGCGTGATTGCTGATTTATATTTACCCGTTGATTCAGACCCTAAATTATCAAAACTAATACTGCCATACCATGGCTTTGATTGTTGATTTTTGATCGCTAAAATAGATTGCCCAAGCTTAGAACCAGCTTCAAGCTGCATCTGCGCATTATTGGATTGCAAGCGGTTGATTTGATCAACGCCTTGCTCAATATCCCGCAAATTTACAATTTTCCCTTGTCGATTAGGGAAAGCTGTTTGCAACTGTGTTCTATTCTTTGTCTTATCTGCATCCCAAATAAGAGCTTCCATCTGACCTTCAACAACGCTTATCTCAAGTGTGCCGTCTTTGAGGTCTTGCTCAGGCAAATAGGCGCGCGAAGCGATATAGCCTTTATCAATATAAAGCCCCGTGATCTGCTTTAAAATAAGATTTAAATCTTGTACAGAAAGACAATTATTAACAAAATCACGCTTGATCTTGCCAATTTTATAGCTTGATATTTTTGTAACGCCTGTAACATCTATTTTATGAATATCAAAACAAGGGCTATTGGCAACCGCTAGCTCTCGAGTTGCACTACCTGCTTCTTCTCCCGTCTTTTTCAAGCGATTTTGCGCGCGTAATTGCTCTAAACGCTCTTCACGCTCTTGAGCTGCCCTATCTCGTTGTAGCTGTTCTGATTGGCTTTGCGCTGCCTCTAAATTAGATTGCGCCAAAAGCGATGGTATTGAGAGCAAAAATGCGGAAATGAGAACAAGAGAAAAACGCATCATTCTTGCGTCCCTTCATTCTCTGTTACGGGAGAAACAGACGTATTCACATCAGGGTCAACCCCTTGTTCTAAGGCGCTAAAAGCTTTCGTAAACCCGAGTAATGAGAATTTAACTTTTATCGCCTGACCATTGAGCAAACGAAAGGCACCAAAACCATCGCCATAACGCTTCATGTTTGAGATAATTTTATTTGTAGCGGGAATAACAACCCAGCAGCCCAGCTGATTACAATTTCTATAACGGGTTATAATTGGTTGATTTTCACCAAATTTCAAACCAAAATCTGACGGCAAATGGACATCCAGCGGCGTTAACGCAATCAACGCCCATTTGACTTTACCAGCTTTGTCATCTGCTTTTGCAATCGAAAAATTGAGAATTTGGCTTTGATTATCGCCTTCACCAACCATAACAGCTTGAGAAAGCTCACAGCTCTTGCCTGTTTGCTGTTCATCAGCACCATCTTCATAAGAGCAGCGATAAGTCCAGTCAGTAAATTTTTGAGCCTTTAAATTCGGATTAATAGATTGATCTTTGACCTGCACAAATTCTTTATTGTCTTCAGCTAATACGCTAATAGGCAAAAAACAAACTAAAATGAAAGCTAAGAGGGATGAAAAGCGCATAGAAAACCTATCGTTATAAACAAACGAAAAAATAAGTAGATATTTTATGAGCAGCATTAAAAACACTGCCGCCCATATATTGGAATTTAATATAAAGTAGGATTAGGCTTAGAG
>WTKA01000051.1 GCA_011524605.1 Hyphomicrobiales bacterium
GAGATAAAAAAGTGAGAAAATTTAATATGCGCGTTGTTCCTGCCACTTCAGAACAAGAAAGTAAATCTCTCGATTCGGATGAAATTGCTCGTTTTGAGGCAATGGCTGAACAATGGTGGAGCCCAACAGGTAAATTTAAAGCCTTGCATAAGTTTAACCCTGTAAGATTATCTTATATTCGAGAACAACTTGGCGCCCACTTCAACCTTGATCTCTCCCAAGATCAACCTTTAAAAGGTTTACGTATCTTAGACATTGGCTGTGGTGGCGGCCTATTGAGCGAGCCCATTGCCCGTCTTGGCGCGGATGTTGTAGGGGCGGATCCTGGCAGAGCGAATATTGAGACGGCAAAAATTCATGCTAAAGCTTCTGGTTTAACCATTGATTATCGATGCAATAGTGCCGAAGAATTAGCCAATGCGGGTGAAGAATTTGATGTTGTTCTTAATATGGAAGTGATTGAGCATGTTTTAGATGTTCAAAGCTTTATGCAAGCCTGTTGTAAAATGGTAAAACCAAATGGGCTTCATTTTGTGGCCACCCTTAATCGAACGCAAAAATCTTATCTTTTAGCCATTTTAGGGGCTGAATATATTTTACGCTGGCTGCCCAAAGGCACCCATGACTGGAAAAAATTTCTAAAACCAGATGAAATCAAAGTTTTTTTCAATGAAAATAATCTTATAGAAAAACAACGGATTGGGGTCACCTATTCGCCTTTTCTTGATAAATGGAATTTGGCTTCTGACATGAGTGTAAACTATATGATGCTTGCCAATAGAAGCGCTAAGGTGTGAGTGCTTGCTCTTAAGCGCCCTTTTGCAATATCTCAAAACGCGTTAAAAATTGCTGTTCAGCTTCTTTTGGTGATAGCCCAATAAGTGGCAAAAAAGGCTCTAAGCTCAAAGCTGTTTTCTCATCTGGCTTTAAAAAATATTTTTTGGCCTCTTCCTTTTCAAATCCAGCCAAATCAATCGCTTCAAAATAGGCTGAAATGCGATCACATTTTTTAATCCGCTTCTTTAGCCCATCACTCATTTGTTCTGGCAGTCCAAAACGCCGATGAATAGCGCCTTCTAAACGTGCCTCAATCACGGCATAATTGCCGCCAAGCATGGCTTTAAATGGGCTGATCATATCGCCAATAACATATTCAGGGGCATCATGCAGCAAAGCTGTGAGTTTATCTTCCTCACTTGCTTTAGGATGAAGGATGGAAAATAAAGCTTCGACAAGAACACTATGCTGGGCAACAGAAAAGGCATTTTCTCCAATCGTTTGCCCATTCCAACGCGCAACACGGGCAAGACCGTGCGCAATATCTTCAATTTCAATATCAAGCGGAGAAGGGTCTAGTAAGTTGAGGCGACGCCCTGATAGCATACGTTGCCAAGCGCGTGGCGAGGAAGAATTTTGTGTCATTTATGATAGATCTTGTGGTGTGACCGTGGTTTGATTTGCTAAGAGAGTGTTAGCAGTTTTTTCTAACTCTTCAAGTCGGTCTCTCCGACAAATTGTGAGAATAATATTTTTGCTGCCTATGCTTTCACTTCTTAAAATATCGGCAATAGGCTTCTCATTCAACGTGATCTGATCGCCAAGCTCGTAGCTTTGAATGGCCTCTTGGGTAAAAAACAAATGGGGTCGTTTGCGAATATCTGTTTTATGATACATGCGTGAAACAACTTCTTGACCAATATAGCAGCCTTTTTTGAAGCTAACTCCTTTTTGCAAATCCAATCCTACGTCGTGGGGAAAATAGCTATTTGTATCATAATCAAGCGCGAATTCTGGCGTGCACGCCTCGCATCGTATTTTATGATAGTCTTCAATTTCCATTCCAGCTTCTTCCTCGCCAATATACCAAAATAAGTCTATCATTGGCCTAGGATCGTGAAAGCTTATCTCTTGACTATTATTGTCAAAAATAGAGATTTTCTTACCCTCATCTTTTGTTAAATTTACATCTGAACGCAAAATATATAATTTCAATCTTTTTATGAAAGCTTCCGCTGTCTGCTTGGGTTGTATTAAATAAAACTGCCCTGCCCCACCGTGATAAATCATGCCACCAAATAAAATTTTACCTTGGGGGGTTAATAAACAAGCATAACTTGCTTCACCATCTTCTAGATTTTTTATATCAGCTGTTAAAATATTATGGAGGAACTCCTTGGCTTCACTGCCAGTAATAGACCAAATCTCATATAAACTGCCTGCAAATTGCATATCACTCTACCTTTGTTCATAGCAAATACCGGTTCCACCGAGACCGCAATACCCATTTGGATTTTTTGCCAAATATTGCTGATGATAATCTTCAGCATAGAAAAAATCTGTTGCTAACTTTATTTCCGTTGTTATATCAGCAAATCGCGCATGTTTCAGCTTTTCTTGAAATAATGCCTTAGATTTTTGTGCTAAGCTCAATTGTGCATCAGAATAGGCATAGATCGCCGAACGATATTGCGTACCGAGATCATTGCCTTGGCGCATGCCTTGCGTTGGGTCATGGTTGTCCCAAAACACTTTCAAAAGCTGCTCAAAGCTAATTGCTTTAGGATCATAAACCACTAGAACCGTTTCATTATGTCCTGTTTGCCCTGTGCAAACTTCCTCATAGTTCGGATTAGGAGTAAAGCCTGCACTATAGCCTACCGCCGTGATATAAACACCCGTTAAAGACCAAAATTTACGCTCTGCTCCCCAAAAGCAACCCATACCAAATTGCACTTGCTCCATTTCATCGGGGAAAGGTGCGTGCAGAGAATTTTCAAGAACAAAATGATGGCTTGCCGTCTTTATCGTCTGATCTCTTCCTTTTAAAGCTTTGTCTTGTGCAACAAGTGTTGTTTTTTTCAAAAACATGATCGCCTTTCATTTTTCATTGTCTATAGGGAGTTAGCGTCTAAATTCAATATAGGAAGAGACTGCATTATTTACAAAGAGCAAAAGCTTTATATCTCACGCGCTCTACTCTTAAAGTAAAATAGGCTTATACTTAAAAAAATAAAGAAAATTGTTATGATCGTTAAAACAAACCAAGCATAGGCTTCAAGAATATAAATTTGCGCAAAAGTCCAAATATGAGGGGAAATATAGCGCTCGATAATGGCTTGAGATAAATTTAAGCTCGCATGATCCAGATTAAACCATAAAAGCCCAAACTGCATATTAAACCAATTTGGATATTGAACCATAAAATATAGATGGGCAATCATAAGCGTGATGGCTAATATACTAAAAATAATAATTTTTTTCATTTTTTGTCCTAATTATAACTCTAGGCTCAGGACCTATTAATTTAGTCCATTCTACATCAACATATTTACCCTATAAAAAGGAAAGAAAGCGCCGGAACTACTTGTAATTTCAAGCTTTTTTGACGCATTCATAGGGTAAATCTGTGGTGCCCTTTGGGTTTGAGTTAAAAGCATCATTTGTCAAAAATAAAGTTTCAACAATAACAATAGTATTCTTTTACTTTATTTTTATCCACTTAATACTTTTAATTCAAATAGAATTGAACAAAATTAATAGGTCTTGAGCCTAGGCTCTGAGCCTAATAAAATAGATTTATTATCTACCAGCATTGATGTATAGATTATGGCAACAATGTGTTCTTGATACCATCACAGGGCTTTTCATGCATATCCTTACTTTAGATACAACACAGCTCGATGCGCGCTTTGCTATTTATGATATGCAAGCAAAAAAGCTGATCATCGAGGAAAAGCTCGATGGCAGCAAACAAAAAGCAGAAAAACTTATCGAAATCCTTGAGCCTTGTTTACAAGATGATCAATTTGATTTCTCTAAAATTATTGCTGTTGTTGGGCCTGGAGTTTTCACCTCTATCCGCGTTGGTCTATCGCTGGCAAAAGGTTTAGGATTGGGATTTAATATTCCCGTCATTGGCATTAGTGTTTTTGAAAGCTTATACCAAGAATTTTTAGATAAAAAATATCAAGCAAATGCAGAAACTGGGGTAAAAATTTGCCTCCCTGCGCGTCAGGGCGGGGTTTATATACAACCCTTTTCTAAAGAAAACTGCTTGCCTTTTTTTCTTTCCCAAGAAGAATTTGTTGAGCACTTAAAATCTGAAGACCAAAATTCATGCGCCCAATGGATTACAACTGATCATGAAATTGGGAATATCATTTATGATGAAGGTGCAGCCTCTTACAATATAACTGTTATCGCATCTCTTTCGCTTGCCAATCTATCCAGCTATGGGGCTCATTTAAACCCAATAACCCATCCATGCAAAGCGCTTTATATAAAAGAAGCCGATGCAGTTGTTGGCAAGCCCATCTTATCATTTGAATGATGATAAGAACCAAAACTTTATATATATCCAACCGATGGCTTTAAAATTTTAACATCGACATTCCCTTGCTAATAGCGTTATGATTTGCTTAGGCTCACGATCTATTAAAACTCAATAGGAGATAAATATGACGAATACGCCCCTTCTGATTATTCTCTCTGTCCTATATTTTGGCGTCTTATTCCTCATTGCTTTCTTAGGCGATAAATATTGGAAAAAGAGCTATTTACGAAAGTTACGACCCTTTGCCTATGCATTATCTATCGCTGTCTATTGTACATCCTGGACTTTTTTAGGTGCGGTTGGCTATGCAACAACAGCAGGTTTTGCATTCACAGCCATTTATATTGGCCCCTTTTTAGCCTTTACAATTGGCATGCCTATTTTCAGGCGGATCATAAAATTAGCTAAAGCACAAAATAGCGTATCTGTTGCTGATTTCATGTCTGCTAGATATGGCAAAAGTGCAATTATTGGCGCTTTAGTTACGGTTATTTGTATCATCGGTGTCGTGCCCTATCTCGCTTTACAGCTTCGGGCTGTTTCATCTTTGTTAATCACAATATTAGATCAAAATGCCGCTAAGATGTCTGATAGCACAACATATTTTGCACAAGGTTGGGACATTGCTTTTATCGTCTCAATTACCATGGCTGCATTTGCAATCCTCTTTGGCACCAGACATGCGAATGCCACAGAGCATCAAGAAGGCCTGATGCTGGCTATTGCAAGTGAATCCTTAGTTAAAATTTTAGCCTTAACAGCCGTAGGTCTGTTTGTGCTTTTCACAATATTTGACGGGCCATTTGGATTTATCAGTACCGTACAATCAACACCTGACTTTACTGATTTATTATCTATCAATATTCCAACATCAACATTCATAACAATATTATTTATCTCAACAACCAGTATATTTTTACTGCCAAGACAATTTCATCTCACAATCGTTGAAAATAGAGGTCTCAATGAGCTGAATAAGGCAAAATGGCTCTTCCCACTTTATCTTGTCATTATCAATATATTTATTCTCCCTATTGCAATAGCAGGATTGCTTATTGTGGGAAAAGGCTATGATGCAGATTTATATGTATTACTTATTCCTCTGTTGCAAGATAATAGCCTATTATCCATTATCGCTGTTCTTGGCGGCATATCTGCAGCCGTAGCCATGGTAACTGTTGCAGCCGTAGCTCTTTCTATTATGATTTCTAATGACATTATTTTCCCTATTTGGCTTAGATATAAAAAGCAAAATTTTGAACAATTAAATTATGCAACAGCTTTACTCAATGTGCGTAGATTTTCAATTTTTTGCGTGATGTTATTAGCCTATGTCTATTACACAGCTTTAGGCGGCACTGGTGCTCTGATATCAATTGGGCTTTTATCCTTTGCAGCAATCGCTCAGTTAGCCCCCGCCTTTTTCATTGGGCTTATCTGGCAAAGAGCTAATGCAAAAGGTGCTTTTTTAGGTATTTTTTCAGGCATCTGCATTTGGGCTTATACACTATTGTTGCCTTTACTTTATCAATCAAATCTCATCACAGGCGATATACTGACTATAGATAGCTTTTCACTCTATATTTTAACAAACCCTACTATCTTTGGTTATGAAGTCGAAGCCCTTACCTATGGTGTTTTTTGGAGTATATTTGTAAACACAGTCTGCATCTTATGTGCTCCATTTTTTTTCAAATCTAGCGATATTGAAAAAAGTCAGGCAGAGTTTTTTGTTATGGAACGATCAGATGATATTTTCCTAAGCCATTATTATGATAGCCATAGAATATCTATTCAGAAAGTCCAAAATACAGTTGCTAAATTTATAGGCAATCATCGAGCGGAAAGATCTTTCACTCAATATTTTGAAACAAAAAAAGATATTATCAATCCTGCAGGCGAGGCAAATCAGGATATCTTGCAATTTGCTGAGCATATATTAGCAAGTTCAATTGGCGCTTCTTCTGCGCGGCTAGTTCTTTCATTATTATTAACAGGTGAAGGTATTCAAAAAAAATCTGCTTTAAAACTCTTGGATGATGCTTCAGAAGCCATTCAATATAATAGAGATATTTTGCAAGCTGCTATTGATCATGTGAAACCTGGCATTGCTGTTTTTGACCAAAATAGTAATATGATATGTTGGAATGCCTCTTTTAGAGACCTTCTAAAACTCCCCGAGCCAATGAGAAAAGTTGGCATCTCTTTAAAAGAAATTTTATCTCATTTAAATGAAAGCGGCGGTTTTAAACCTAATGACCTACTGGATGTAAATAAACGATATAAAAAAATTGCTGAAAATTTTGAAACCTTTTCGGACTATCTATTTAATCACAGCCTTATTGTTGAAATCAGTACAAGGCCAATGAATAGTGGTGGCTTTGTGACGACTATTACAGATGTGACAGAGAAAGTAGAAGCTGCTAACGCACTATTCGCTTCAAATGAATTATTAGAAAAACGCGTCAAAGAAAGAACTATAGAGCTCGAAGAGCTGAATAAATATTTAGAAATTGCGAAACGTTTAGCCGACGCCTCCAATGCAAATAAAACACAATTTCTAGCCGCAGCAAGCCATGATATTTTACAACCCCTCAATGCGGCTCGCCTATACACATCAGCCTTAAATGAAAAGACCCCAAATCACTCTAACGATATTAAAATAATTGTCGATAATATCGATAAGTCATTAGTTTCAGTTGAAGACATATTAGGGACAATATTAGATATATCCCGCTTAGATTCAGGTGTATTAAAACCAGAAATAAAGCAAACTTCTATTCAGGATATATTCAATCAACTCTCTGTTGAATTTGCTCCCATGGCAGAACGCAGAGGTCTTAAATTAATTTTCGTTTCCACATCCTCTTGGATTTATACCGATGCCAAACTATTTCGACGCCTCCTACAAAATCTCATATCCAATGCCATTAAATATACGCGCAAGGGAAAGGTTTTAATTGGCTGCCGAGCACAAGGGGAAAATATACGCATAAGTGTTTATGATACAGGCATTGGGATTCCGAAAAGTCAGCAAATTAAAATTTTTGAAGAATTTAAAAGATTAGATGCAGGTGCGCAAGAAGCTTCTGGTCTTGGATTAGGCTTAGCCATTGTTCAGCGCTTGGCAAATGCATTAGGCCATATGGTATCTGTAACATCTGAAAATAATCAAGGTACGCATTTTTCAATCCTAGGGAAATTAGCAACGCCTAAAAATGAAAGCCATGAAATAACCACTCAAGCAAAACAACCGTTTCAAGATATTACCGGTTTAAAAATATTATGTATTGATAATGAGGAGATAATTTTAAAAGGCATGCATATGCTTTTGCATGGCTGGCAATGCGAAATCGCAACAGCTTTATCTTATGAAGAAGCTTTTGATATTCTCAATCATCAATGCTTCAAACCTGATATATTAATATTAGATTATCATCTTGATGAAGGCACCGGCATTCATGCTTATAAGAAAATCAACGAAAATCTTGAACAAAAAATACCAGCCATTATTTTAACAGCAAACCGTTCTGCTAAGCTCAATGAAGAGATCAAAGAACTTAATCTTCATCTCTTAACTAAGCCAGTAAAACCAGCCAAACTAAGGGCTCTGCTTTCGACAATGATATAAATAAAAAAGCTCGGAATAATCCGAGCTTTAAAATTTTTTCCTAATCAGAAAATTATTTTCCTAAGAAAGAGAATTTCTGATTAAATTTAGAAACACGGCCATCACGCTGGATAAGACCTTGATTGCCACCTGTCCATGCAGGGTGCTGTGTTGGGTCAATATCAAGCACAAGGCGATCGCCCTCTTTGCCATAAGTTGAAAATGTTTCATACTCAGTGCCGTCAGTCATAACAACAGTAATTTTATGGTAATCTGGATGGATATCTTTTTTCATATTGCACACATATCTATATAAGGCGTTATTAAACGCGGAAATCTGAAATTGCCTTATACCTATCAAAATTTAATATGGCAAGAAAAAAGAGGCTCTGAGCTTATCATTAATCGATATTTTTGCTTAAGAGATAATAAATGAGACTGAAACATGCATTTTAAATAAATTTAAATGCCATTTACACAGCCAAACCTATATATTATCACTTAATCAATAAGCTCAGATGACAGTTATTTCAGGATATTAATATGCATAAAATTTCTTTACCCAAGAACCCTTTAATTAATATCGCAGGCTCTTCAGATCAATTCCCTATCCGCCGGATTTTCTGTGTTGGCAAGAATTATGCAGCCCATGTCACTGAGATGGGGGGCGATGCCAGTAAGGATACGCCCATTTATTTCACAAAATCAGCATGGTCATATATCCCCTCTGGTAGCATTCTTGAGTTTCCAAAAGGAACAAATGATTTGCATCATGAAATAGAGCTCGTCATTGCTATTGGTAAAACTGGGTCAGATATATCAGTTGGAGAAGCAGCGGAACATATATACGGCTATGCAGCGGGCATTGATTTAACAAGGCGCGACCTTCAAGCGGCAGCAAAAAATAACGGTAATCCTTGGGATTTAGCAAAAGATTTTGAAGGTAGCGCTCTCATAGGTGATATCTCCACAGATATGGCTCATCAATTATATCAAGAAGGCAATATCCTATTAGAAGTGAATGGTGAAATAAGACAGTCGTCAAATTTAAATCAGATGATTTGGAAAATTGATGAAATCATTGCTAATCTTTCTCAATATTACGCACTTGAGCCGGGTGACTTGATTATGACTGGTACACCAGAGGGGGTCAGCGCTTTAAATCCAGGTGATCATATTTCTGGATCAATTACTAATATCCCGCCTATTCAGTTGACTTTAAAATAAAAATTCTAGGCTTTTATTCACATGAATACGCGTTGTATCAAATAAGGGTACAGTTGCATCCTTGCTATCTACTAACATTGTAATTTCCGTGCAGCCTAAAATAATAGCTTCAACGCCTTGTTGCTCAAGATACTTTATCTGCGCTTGATAGGCTTGCTTTGAAGCGGGCTTTACAACGCCATGACATAGTTCATCATAAATGATTGTATTGACGATATCACGTCCTTCAGCATTTGGCACAAGAACCTCAAGACCTTTCTTTTGAAGTCGCTCCTTATAGAAGGTCATTTCCATTGTAAATTTAGTTCCTAAAAGACCGATTTTTTTCAAATTTTGGGAACAAATTTCATCGGCTGTTGCATCAGCTAAATGCAAAAACGGGATATAAAGGGCTGCTTCAATTTCATCAGCCATTTTATGCATGGTGTTTGTCGCTAAAATAATAAAATCAGCGCCTGCTTTTTCAAGGCTTAATGCAGCTTGCACCAAGAGCTGTGCTTGGCTATCCCAGTCCCCCTGAGATTTAAGCTTTACAAACTCCCCAAAATCAAGGGAGTGCAGCAATATTTTAGCATTATGATGGCCACCAAGCTTTTCATTTACCCCTTGATTGAGCCATTGATAATATTTTATCGTTGATTCAGGTGATAACCCGCCAATAATGCCAACAGTTTTCATGATTTTTTCTGATTATCCTCAATGCGTTCAAGTCGCTCTTCCATGCGCTTTAGGGCTTGCTTCAAATCTTCTTTTTCTTTTGCCGCTTGTTCATTGCTTTCATGGTTCATTGCATCAACGATAATACCGATGAATAAGTTTAATACAGCAAAGGATGTAATCAATATGAATGGTACAAAGAAAATCCAAGACTGAGGGAATGCATCCATCACAGGGCGCACAACCCCCATAGACCAACTTTCTAAAGTCATAATCTGGAATAAGGTATAAGCGCTTTCCCCTATCGTGCCAAACCAGACAGGGAATGCCTCACCGAATAGATTGGTTGCCATCACGGCAAAGACATAGAAAATCAGCAGCAGTAAAGCCGTAACACTGCCCATACCGGGAATAGAAGCCAGCAAGCCATTCACCACTCGGCGCATTGAAGGCACTGTTGATACAAGACGGAAAACCCGGATAATGCGTAATGCACGTAAAACAGATAAATTGCCACCGCTTGGTATAATCGCAATCAAAACAACAATGAGATCAAAGACAGACCAAGGCCGCCTAAAGAAATCAAGGCGATAAGCAATGAAGCGCAAGACAATCTCAATGATGAAAACAACTAAAATGATATCATCTATAAAAGTTAAAATCGAACCATAGGCATCATAAATAGTTGAACTTGTTTCAAGGCCAATAATAATAGCGTTGATAACAATCAATCCAATGATAAAAAATTGCGTTTTTTGAGATTCAATAAAATTTGTAATTTTTTCGCGCATTTGATCACACATAGAAAGTAAAATGAGATTTATTTTGTATTACTCTTTCACAAAAATATAGCAAGGAATAATTGCTTTTATAAAATTATTTATTTTTATATTTAAATTAGCACTCACGGCAGTTGCTTAAACGGCAACGCCTCCGTGATGGCGGAGCATAAGCTCCAACGTGCAGTCGCACTTGTTTGAGTGCCTAGAATTATCTTTGTATTTTTCCAAACTAACTACAGACTTTTCCCCGCACTTGATGCGGGGTATTTTGCATTTTTTATAATTAACTTATTCTAGGCACGCGATGAAACCCGACGGAGCGAAGCGAGTACGGATCAGTTGAAGAGCATTATTAAAG
>WTKA01000094.1 GCA_011524605.1 Hyphomicrobiales bacterium
CTTGACATATGTTCACGAAATGTACACATGTCAAGCCATTATTTTTTCTGATAACCACTGATAAATTGTGAGATTGTGTGTGATGAGCAAAAAAACTAAAGAAGAAATTGAAAAACAATTACGCATAATTTCTGTTCGCGGGGCTAAAGAGCATAATTTAAAAAATGTTGATATTGACTTGCCGCGCGATAAGCTGATTGTTTTTACCGGGCTTTCAGGATCAGGAAAATCATCCCTTGCCTTTGACACAATTTATGCAGAAGGGCAAAGGCGCTATGTTGAATCCCTCTCGGCCTATGCTCGTCAATTTTTAGAAATGATGCAAAAGCCAAATGTCGATCAAATTGATGGCCTATCCCCTGCCATTTCTATTGAGCAAAAAACAACATCCAAAAATCCCCGTTCAACGGTCGCAACAGTCACAGAAATTTATGATTATATGCGGCTGCTCTATGCCCGTGTTGGCATCCCTTACTCCCCAGCAACAGGGCTACCAATTGAAAGTCAAACTATTAGCCAAATGGTTGACCGTGTTTTAGATTTAGAAGAAGGCACGCGCTTCTATCTCCTAGCCCCCATCGTACGGGGACGTAAGGGGGAATATAAAAAGGAATTTTTAGAACTTCAAAAAAAGGGCTTTCAGCGGGTGCGCGTAGATGGCGAATTTTACGATATTGCTGATGTGCCCGATCTTGATAAAAAATATAAACATGACATTGAAGTTGTTGTCGATAGGCTTGTTTTACGCGATGGTATGGCACAGCGCCTCGCTGATAGCTTTGCGACAGCCTTAGGCCTAACCGAAGGTCTTGCCATTGTTGAATTTGCAGATAAAAAGGAAGGGGAAAAGGAAGCGGAGCAGATTGTTTTTTCTGAAAAATTTGCTTGCCCTGTATCTGGGTTTACAATTGAAGAGATTGAACCGCGCCTTTTTTCGTTCAACAACCCTTTTGGCGCCTGCCCTTCTTGCGATGGGTTAGGCTTTAAGCAAAAGGTCGATGCAAATCTCGTTGTTCCAGACCATACGCTATCGCTCGCAAAAGGTGCAATTGCACCATGGTCAAAAGGAACGAGCCCCTATTATCGTCAAACATTGGAAGCGCTTGCAAAACATTATGATTTCAAAATGACGACCCCATGGCATCAGCTACCAGAGCAAGCGCAATATGCTGTGCTTTATGGCACGGGTAAAACAAAAATTACATTTGAATATAAAGATGGCAGCCGAAATTATGAGGCTGTGAAAGCGTTTGAAGGGGTGATACCCAACCTTGAGAGGCGCTACAGAGAAACAGAAAGCAGCTGGTCACGAGAAGAGATTGAAAAATATCAAAGCCAAGCACCTTGTGATAGTTGCAATGGCGCACGTCTAAAACCTGAAGCCCTTGCGGTTAAACTCGCAGATAAGCATATTTCCGATGTCTCGCAATATTCTATTCGCAAAGCGCTGAATTGGTTTTCAGAGCTTTCTGATACGCTAAATGATACGCAAAAAGAAATTGCTACAAGCATTTTGAAAGAGATTATCGACAGGCTAACCTTCTTAGATGATGTTGGGCTTGACTATTTAGGCCTATCTCGCAATTCAGGCACCCTATCAGGGGGTGAATCCCAACGCATCCGATTAGCCAGCCAAATTGGTTCAGGGCTGACAGGCGTACTCTATGTGTTAGATGAACCTTCAATCGGTCTTCACCAAAGGGACAATGATCGTTTACTTGAAACCTTGCGCCATTTAAGGGACTTAGGCAACACAGTCATTGTTGTAGAGCATGATGAGGATGCTATTTTAACTGCGGATCATGTTGTTGATATTGGCCCTGAAGCGGGTGTGCATGGGGGACAAATCATTGCGAGCGGCACACCTGACTATATTATGCAACACCCTAATAGCTTGACAGGCAAATATTTAACAGGAGCGCTTGGCATTCCGATGCCTAAGCAAGTAAGAGAACGCTCAAAAACGCGTATGCTTCGTATTAAAGGCGCATCAGGCAATAATCTTAAATCTATTGATGCGGAGATCCCTCTTGGTTGCCTGACCTGCGTGACAGGCGTTTCTGGTGGCGGCAAATCAACCTTCTTGCTCGATACGGTTTATCGTATCATTGCAAAACATATTAATCGGGCAAAGGCTCAGCCCCTGCCCTATGATAGTTTTGAAGGCTTAGAATTTTTAGATAAGGTGATTGATATTGACCAGTCGCCCATTGGCCGGACCCCTCGGTCAAACCCTGCCACCTATACCGGCGCTTTCACGCCCATCAGAGAATGGTTTGCAGGGCTGCCTGAAGCAAAAGCAAGGGGCTATAAATCAGGGCGCTTTTCTTTCAATGTGAAGGGGGGGCGCTGTGAGGCCTGCCAAGGCGATGGCGTGATTAAAATTGAGATGCATTTTTTACCCGATGTTTATGTCACATGCGATTTATGTAAAGGCAAGCGCTATAATCGCGAGACTTTAGAAGTGGAATATAAAGGCAAGTCAATTTCTGATGTCTTAGAAATGACCGTTGAAGAAGCAGCGGACTTCTTCTCCGCCGTTCCTTCTATTCATGATAAAATGCAGACCTTAAAACGTGTTGGCCTTGGCTATATTAAAGTCGGTCAGCAAGCTAACACCCTTTCAGGGGGCGAAGCACAAAGAATTAAGCTAGCGAAAGAGCTTTCCAAACGCGCAACAGGCAAAACACTTTATATTTTGGACGAGCCAACCACAGGGCTTCATTTTCATGATGTTGCCAAGCTATTAGAAGTGATTCATGAACTCGTTGATACGGGTAATAGCGTCATTGTGATTGAACATAATTTAGAAGTGATCAAAACGGCAGATTGGATCATTGATCTAGGCCCTGAAGGCGGTGATGGTGGCGGCGAAATTGTTGCTCAAGGCCATGTTGAAGACATTGTCGCTGAACCGCGAAGCTACACAGGGAAATTCTTAAAAGAGGTATTAGAACGCCGCCCGCAAAAGATGAATTAATCTCATTTTCAAGATATTTTTTAAAGGCAATGGCAAAAACACATGGATGAATAAGGCATGATCTGATTTTTCAGTATGAAAATTGAAAAAAAATCTTGACAAATAGGCGCAAATCGATGATTTAGTCATTCTCGATTTGTAAAATATATTTGCAAAATGGCGGAGTAGCTCAGCAGGTTAGAGCAGCGGAATCATAATCCGCGTGTCGGGGGTTCAAGTCCCTCCTCCGCTACCAATTTTTTTGTTTTTTCATGAAATAAAAGAGTCGTGCCCACCATTTAATAAATTCAAAACATGGCAGGACTTAGCTTTCTGGATTGATGATAATTTACCCTATCA
>WTKA01000013.1 GCA_011524605.1 Hyphomicrobiales bacterium
CTGACTTTAGAATAGCATCAAAACCTGCAAGCACTGCAATATGTTGATAATCAGCTGGTGGCGGCGTTTCAAAAGTCATTGTTTCATCAGTAGTTGGATGAGCGATTGTAAGATGGAATGCATGAAGCATTTGGCGATCAAGATCATCAACAGCCTCTTTTAAATCCGCCTCAAGCTTGGATGAGCGAGTACGATAAGCCGTTGCATAAAGCGGATCACCCAATACCGGACAATTCGCATATTCCATATGCACCCTAATTTGGTGCGTTCGCCCTGTTTCAAGCTGACAAATCACTTGAGACATGAGGCGCTCATTAACACCATCTGTTGAGCGCAAGCTATCGAGCATCTGATAATGCGTAATTGCTTCGCGCCCCATTGTTTTTGCAACCGCCATTTTTAATCTATTTTGCCTATGACGATCAATAAATGTTGTTAATGTTCCCTGAACCTTTGGCGTTCCGGCCCAAATCAAGGCTTGATATTGCCTAACTAACACACCTGTTCGACCATGATCTGCAAATTGCGCAGAGAGATGATGGTGGGCTTTATCATGTTTTGCGACAATCATCACGCCACTTGTCTCTTTATCAAGCCTATGAACAATTCCTGGACGGCTCACCCCCCCAATACCTGAAAGGCTGCTGCCACAATGATAAAGCAAAGCATTGACAAGTGTGCCACTTTCATTACCAGCACCGGGATGCACCACCATACCAGCAGGCTTATTGATCACGATAACATCATCATCTTCATATATAATATCTAAATCAATCTTCTCAGCATGGGGCGTAAGATCCAACAGCTTAGGCATTTTCAACTTATATTCTTGCCCTTCCACAACCTTCATCTTTATTGTTAAAGGTGTTGAAATTGACGAACAGCTCACATCACCATTTTTTAATAGCTCTTGCACACGAGAACGGCTTATATCCGTCAATCGTGATGATAAAACTTTATCAAGGCGTTGCCCTTCTTCATCTTGAGTGATAAGGATGCAAATCAAGTCGTCGTCTTCAATAAGGGTCATTTTCCATGTCCAAAACAGATATAACAAATGAAATTGAGACTATATCTCAGCCTCAAGAAACAGATGTATCAGATTCTACAGTAAATAAAGAAAAATTAAATTTAACACCCAAAATGAGATGGGCTCTAAGGCTCGTTATTGTCGGCGGACTGGTTATGCTTATTGGCATGGGCTTTGTTATTTTCACAATTGCAAAAAGACTAAGCGGCGCAGAAGCTAATAACCAAAAGATCGAAATGATCAAACAGTCTGTAACTGTTAGCGGGGAACTTGGCAATCTTATATCTGCCAATAAGAATGATGATCAGCTATCACTGATGTATAAACAAGAAAATGGGCAGTATTTACTTCATATCATAAATCTGAAAACAGGCATGGCAGTTGAAGAAATTGTGATAAAAACACAAAAATAAACGGAGCTTATCGGCAATATTTATAAGTTGCTTTTATACCCCCTCTGCCCATATCAAAATGAAAATGGTCTTTATGCGCTGCATTTGATTCAGGGCCTAAAACGGTTGAAAATATTTTACATGCTGTTTTGTGAACTGCTTTCAAAAAAGTGGATTGATTATTTTCTTTATCCCACGTCTTTAATAAAGAGATGCTTTCGCCAGATTTCATTTTAAAACCAGAGATATCAATCGCATTAGCAAAAGAATGTTGGCTGATACGCTGATTAGGATCATTATAGCGATTTCGGCACGCGTAGGTCGATATAACATCAACCTCTGCTAAACTTGTCGATAGATGTTTTTGTGCGTCTTTCTGGATGCCCTCCCCCCATAAAGCAAGTCCTTCTAACATTTGACAATTGAGCGGAACAGATTGTGTAAAAGTGATTGTACCTGCAATTGTTCGAATAGCTGAAATATTATAGACAGGATTACTACCGCATACACCCTTTCCTGCTAGGGGCTTATCTCTCTTTTTTCCAATTAATGCGCTATTAATTAACCGATCACAAGCTTGGATCTCTTCTTTTGTTGAAATGGGCAAGGCAACTGACCGTTGCTTTTCAGGCTCTTCAGAGAGAGCTTTCTCCTCAGTTGCTGTACGCTTAGGGTTTGGCATAGGCAAAATAAAATATTGCAGATTGAATTTATCATCAGGGTTGATAGGCTGTAAATTTGCTGCCTTTACTTGAACAACAGATAAGATAAGTCCGAAAAGCATTATGGCAAATTTAATAGACATTACTACACTTTCTGCTCATCAACTAATTTTTGCAATGAACGCATTCTAATTGAAAGGCCTGACTGAGATTCATCTGCGCCATTTTCAATATTTAACTCAGATTGCGTATCACAAATCTGACTAAATTGCGTTCTAATTTTCCCATCTTCATCATCTAAAACAGCTGTCATAGCCGTAATCTCTGCAGCCATATCATTAATGCGCTCTCTTAATAATGAGGATGATAGCCTATCCTCTTCCCAGTCTTCTGAACGCATATGGTCTAAGCTAGAGAGCTGCTGACTTTTCTCTTGCAATTCTTTCTTTAAATCTAATATTTCTTTCTTAAGCCTTGTATTTTCATGCTCCAATATCGTCTTGTCTTGCTCTATAGTGGATAGATTAACAGCAACTTCTCGCATTGCCTTTTCAGCTGCTAGAGCCTTTTTTTCTGATATATTTTGCGTATTATTCCCATTGATTTTATTAGAAATTTGTTCTTCTAAATCAGCTATTTGACTGCGTAACAAATTAGATACACTTTCAGCTTTTTCAATGAGGCTATCTTTTCTTTCTAACTGATATAATTGTTTTTCATGCTTTGCAGCAGCCTCGTTCAGCCCATCTTTAATCTCAGTAAGCTGTGTCTGAATTTTATTTTTTTCACTCAATTCATCTTTATGCTTTTGTTTTAAAATAGCATTTTCAGTTCGAAAGCTTTCATTTTCAGAACTAAGCGCTGAATTTTCACTTGAGACATGATTATTATCTTCAACTAGCTTTTGATAGGAAGCCGCTAAGCTAACAGACTCTTCTCGCATCTCGCGTAATTCATGGCGCAATTCGCTCAGCTCATCTTCTATAGTTTCTTTCTCAGCGGTTAGCTCAGTATGGCTGTTATTTTCTCCATCAAGCTGATGTGTTAAATTTTTAATTTGCTCATTTTTATCGGCTATTTCCTGCAATTGACCGCTGGCTCTTTCGCGCAAATTGTCTAAATTCAACTCAAGACGCCGCGTTGCCATGGCAAATTCCGCACGCATTTGGTCTTTATCTGCTCTAATTTCAGTCATAGAAAGAGGGGTTGTTGCTTGAACCCGTTGTATTGTTAAACGCTCAGTTCTCTTTCTTACGCTGTTCATGGCAATAAGCGCAATAATGCTAGCAGCAACAAAACCAAGTGTAAAAAGCATTGCCCATTCAATCATGACAACAGACCTTATCTATCAATCAAATAGCGCTAGTGTAGTGATTATTTATTTTATTACTATTAGAAAAGAGCATAATAGTAAACGCAAAAAGCCCATTCAGTAAGAATGGGCTTTTTTATGTCAATTTTATGTAAATGACTTAGTGATCTTTATCATCACGATCTACGTCTGACCACACTTTTTTCTTCGCAGCGAATAATAAACCAGCAAAGATAATCAAAAATGAAATTACAATCATGCCAGACTGCTTGCGCGCATTCAAATGAGGCTCAGCCGTCCACATTAAAAATGCCGTTACATCTTTTGCATATTGATCCACCGTCTCTGGTGAGCCATCTGTATATTCAACTAATTCGTCACTTAATGGAGAAGCCATTGCAATCCAGCCTCCACCAGGAGCATAATATGGATTGAAGTTTGACTCTTGATTTTTTTCAGGATGTGCTTCTTTTGGTGCATCATCTGAATAGCCTGATAGAAGCGAATAGATATAATCTGCGCCACCTTCTTGATATTGTGTTGCAATATCATGACCCCAAGAGGCAAAATCACTTAGAACCATATATTTACGCTTAAAATGAGCTGAGCGTGCTTTGGCCATTAAAGAAAGATCGGGCGGAGCAGCACCATTATTTAAAGAAGCTGCCTGCTGTACATTCTCATATGGTGAAGGCCACATATCAGAAGGGACGCCTGAACGTTCAAACATTTCACCTTCCGCATTAGGGCCGTCTACAATATCATATTCAGCAGCTAGCGCCTTCACTTGATCTTCAGGGAAGTGAGGGCCACCTTCTTCGCCTAAGTTACGAAAAGCGATATAGTTTAAAGAATGGCATGCCGCACAAACTTCCTTAAAAACCTTAAATCCGCGCTGTAGCTGCGCTTCATCATAGCTACCAAAAAGACCACTAAAAGACCAATCAACTCTCTTTGTATCTTTAATATAATCTGCAGCGCCAGCAGCATAAGTTGGTTGAGCCATGACAACAGAAAGGCTTAAAACAGCTGCAGCGGATGCTAATTTTGCGATTAACCGCATTTTATTTTCCTCTTATGATTCTGTGGGAGACTAAGTGAATAAGGCTCCCACATCAACAAATCTAATTTTACCAGTTAACTTTTATCCGCAGCAGCAGGTGCTGCAACTTCGCCAGATTTACCGCCACCAAGAACAGATTCTGAAATTGATGTTGGTGTTGGGTCTGGTTTTTCAAAAATACTCAACAATGGTAAGATCACAATGAAGTGCGCAAAATAGTAGATTGTTAAAATGCGCATAATGATCAGGTTGATTTTAACACCATTAACAACAGCGTCTGGTGATTTTGCACCCATGATACCAAGGCCAAGGCATACGACTAAAAAGATCCAGAAGAACATTCTGTATAAAGGTCTATATGCTGCCGAACGTACACGCGAACGATCAAACCAAGGTAAGAAGAGTAGAATAGCAACAGCACCCATCATCGCAATGAAACCAAAAAGCTTATCAGGTACAGCACGCAAGATTGCATAGAAAGGTAAGAAATACCATTCAGGCACAATATGTGCAGGTGTAATCTGTGGGTTCGCTTCGATATAGTTATCTGGGTGACCTAACCAATTTGGCATATAGAACACAAAATAACATACGAAAATCAAGAAGATTACGATCGCATAAATATCTTTTGCTGTATAATATGGATGGAAAGGTAATGTATCTTTCTTAGATTTAACATCAATACCCGTTGGGTTGTTATTACCCGGCACGTGTAGCGCCCAAATGTGTAAAATAACAATACCAAAAATCATGAAAGGCATAAGATAATGCAGTGAGAATAAACGGTTTAACGTATTATCACCAACTGCATAGCCACCCCATAGCGCTTGTGTAATTGATTCAGCACCAATTGGTAACGCAGTGAAGAAGTTTGTAATCACAGTTGCACCCCAAAGGCTCATTTGGCCCCATGGTAATACATAACCCATGAAAGCTGTTGCCATCATGAGAAGATAAATTACAACACCTAAAATCCATAAGACTTCACGTGGAGCTTTGTAAGACCCATAATAAAGACCGCGGAACATATGAATATAGACTGCAATGAAGAAGAATGACGCCCCATTTGCATGAAGATATCGCAAGAACCAGCCTGAGTTTGAATCACGCATGATGCTCTCAACAGATGAGAAGGCAAGGCCTGCATCCGCTTTATAATTCATCACAAGAAAAATGCCTGTCACAATCATGATTGTGAGCATGAACATTAAAATACCACCAAAGGTCCAGAAATAATTGAGGTTTTTCGGTGTTGGGAACACAATAGCCGACTCATACATCAAGCCAGCGATCGGTAGACGCTCATGCATCCACTTCCCAAAGGCACTAGTCGGTACGTATTTTTGATCTCCAGCCATAAGACCACCTTTTCAAAATTAAAATAAATTAGCCAATTACAATGACGTCGCCGTCTTTTTTATAAGGAGGAATATCCAAATTACGAGCAGCAGGGCCTGCACGAACACGACCTGCTGTATCGAATTGTGAACCATGGCAAGGGCAATACCAGCCACCATATTCACCAGATTCTCCTGTTGGGATACAACCAAAATGCGTGCAGTTTGCAATCATTATAATATATTGCTGCTCACCCGGGACAGAACGGTTAGGGTCTGTGCTTGGATCTTCAGGGCTTAAATTTGCATTTTGTGCAAAAGGATCTTTAAGATCACTCATAGCGACAGCTTCAGCATCAGCAATTTCTTGAGGCGTACGGTAACGAATAAATATCGGCTTGCCGCGCCACATCACAGTGATGCTTTGACCTTCTTGAAGATCAGCAATATTAACTTCAATAGATGCCAACGCTCTTTCCGCAGCATCTGGGTTTAAATAGTCAATAAAAGGCCAAGCAGCAGCAGCAGCACCGACAGCCCCTACAGCTGTAGTCGCAACATATAAAAAATCACGACGTGTTCCATTATCAGACACTTATCATTCTCCACATTCTTCGCGCCTAGCGAAAAGCTAAGCATTGTTTACGGCATATATAACAATGCCATTGCAACTATTTAAATGGGACTTTTGCCAGTTTTTACGGTAACTGTCTAGCAATAGCCTAAAAATAAAATAGTTAATTCGTAAAAAACTATCAGATTCTTACTTTTATGCATTAAATAGATCAAAAATTCCCTAATTGCTATTGAGATAGGGTGTCGCAGGTCTATATAATAAGGCTTTAAATATATAATTAAGACAATAAACCGCAGATTAATTTGCTTGCACCTTTAAAATTCATGCTCTAAACAGCATTCATGACTATTGCTATTGCCCTTTTCCAACCCGATATTCCTCAAAACACAGGCACAATTGCACGCCTATGCGCTTGTATGGGATCAGAACTTCATATCATTGAGCCCGCTGGTTTTCCCGTAACGGAAAAAGCATTTCGCAGAGCAGGCATGGATTATATTCAAAATGTTGATATGAAAAGACATATGAATTTTGATGCCTTTTTAGAAAATATGACGGATGAAGGAAGGCGTGTGATTCTTGTCACGACTAAAGCATCCCTACCCCATATAGATTACACATTTAAACAAGACGATGTCTTGCTCTTTGGGCGTGAAAGCTCAGGCGTACCAGAAATTGTGCACCAAACTTTGACCGAAAAAGTAACAATCCCCATGAAGAATGAAATGCGTTCATTAAATTTAGCGGTCAGCGCTGGCATGCTTTTAAATGAAGCCTTACGACAAACAAAAGGATTTTAAGCACCATGGCATTAGCTGCAAGACGCCCTGATATTCAAACAATGCCTGCCATCTCAGCGGATATTGAGCAGCAAAAGCAAAGTGCAGAGCATTGGTTTCAAAATCTTAGGGATCAGATTTGCGCGCGCTTCGAACAATTGGAGCAAGAAAGCCCTTTGATGCAAGACCAAGCCGCCGGCAAGTTTGAACGCACACCATGGGATCGCACTGACCATACGGGTGCAAAAGGTGGCGGCGGTGTTATGTCTATCATGAAAGGGCGCTTATTTGAAAAAGTTGGCGTGCATACATCTACCGTTTTTGGTGAATTTTCACCTGAATTTCGCAAGCAAATCCCGGGCGCTGAAGAAAATCCGCATTTTTGGGCGAGCGGCATATCTTTAATCGCTCATTTTCATAATCCGAATATCCCAGCGGTTCATATGAATACGCGCATGGTTGTAACGGCGCGCAGCTGGTTTGGTGGTGGTGCTGATCTCACACCTGTTCTGGATGCACGCCGCACGCAAGAAGACGAAGATACTAAAAGCTTTCATGCACGATTACAGCAAGCATGTGACAGTCATGAAGGCGTGGATTATGAAGATTATAAACAATGGTGCGACGACTATTTCTACCTCCCCCATCGTAAAGAAATGCGCGGTGTTGGCGGCATTTTTTATGATTATCGTAACACGGGCAATTTTGAAAAAGACCTCGCTTTTACAAAAGATGTCGGCCTCGCCTTTTTAGATATTTTCCCCAAAATTGTTAAGCGCAATTTTGGAACAGAATGGACACAAGCGCAGCGCGAAGAGCAGCTCATTCGCCGCGGTCGCTATGTAGAATTTAACCTACTTTATGATAGGGGGACTATTTTTGGTCTCAAAACAGGCGGCAATGTCGATAGCATCCTTTCTTCAATGCCTCCTGAGGTGAAGTGGGCATAAGATTTTCCTTTAATAAAAACCCTTAGAAAAACAAAAAACCCTGGAAATTCTAATTGAAATTCCAGGATAAATTTACGTGTTTTTATTTTCAACACTAGATTTTGAGCCTAGGCTTGAAATAAGCTCAAAAGAGCACCTCGGCTACTGTCATGGATCAATGCTGTTGTCATAGAGGCAAGCTGACTGCGCATTGTAGAAGATTGTGCATCTGTTGCAACACGGTTTGTATCAACACGGCGCAACGCGTCACTTTCTTCTATCAATAAATTTTGATTTGCAGCTGTCAATTCAATCTCTTTATCAAGCATATATTGCTTATTTTCAATTTGCCCTAAATAGTTATCCAAGGCAGATAGCATGCCATCAAAGACACCAGCATCATACTCTAGCTCTTCATCATAAGCCCAATCTGTTGTTGGCCCATCCCAGCCAAATATCTCGCTACCTGTCGCCACATCACTATTGCCAACAAATCTCTGGGTTTCTTGATAGGTTGGCTGCGCTGTATTCACTGTTTGCGTTGCAACTGTATAATCAGCAATATCAGGCTTAACATAATTATTAACAGGTGCAGTTAAGCTGCCAGTAAAGCCTGGCGCTGTTGCGCCAGCATTAAAGCTGCTTGTTGCTACATCATAATAGCCATCTTGGAAAACAAGATATTCTACATCATTACGATATCGGTTTAATGCGCCTGTAGAAATATTAGTAATGCGTTTCCAGCCACCACCATTATTTATGGCGTAATCTGAGACATTGCCTGAAAATACATAATAATCCGTATCACCCTGCCCTTGCACGCGGTTGCGTGTTGCATCATTATCATAAAAGACATCATCACCATTGCCGCCATAGGCCAATTTATCAGCAACAACACCCATAACAATCGTATCATTACCATTGGAAGCTGTAGCAATATCTGTTGTGTTTTCCATGAAGATTAGGTCATCGCCATTACCGCCATGTAAGCGTGATCCGCTATTGCCTGATCCAATGATAATATCATTACCGTTACCACCGAATGCCATTGCAATACCGTCACCCGTAAAAATCAGATCATCACCATCGCCGCCGTTTAACAGCTGGACTGAAGCCCAATTCCACCAGCTTCCCCCTCTATCCGCATCGTCATTACCGACAATAATATCATTGCCATTTTCGCCAGAATAATTACCACGGCCACTAGAGGAAAAAATTATGTCATTACCATCGCGCGCTAAAATACGGTCCAGGCCTTCCCCTGCAATGATGACATCATCGCCCCCGTCGCCAACCACAATATCATTGCCATCGCCAGCATCAATGATATCATTGCCAGCGCCGCCAATAAGACGGTCATTACCTGCACCGCCGAAAATGGTATCATTGCCGCTATGGGCATTAACCGTATCATTCCCTTCGCCAGCATCGATATAATCATTACCATTAAAGGCATTAATATTATCGTTACCCGTGCCGCCATCGATATGATCATCACCGCCAGCGCCGCGCATTGCATCATTGCCGCCTTCGCCAAAAAGAATATTATCGCCTTCATCGGCGACATTATTAGGATCGGCATATTGTGTTGTATCAGATGTATAGCCCCAAACACGGCCCGCACCATCACCACCCATGATGATGTCATTGCCTTCAAAACCATAAAGATTGCTACGACCAGTGCCGCCAAGGATATAGTCATCCCCCATACCACCAACAATAGCCCACTGACGATCCGTATCACCGATATCAATAAAGTCATCACCGATACCGCCGTCAAGGCGCACTGATCTGCCAACATTGGTAATATAATCATTACCACCGCCGCCATTTATATTATTCCGACCACCGGTTACTGTAATCTCGTCATTACCGCCACTACCATTAATTGTATCATTACCAGCATAGCCATTAATGAGCTCATCCCCAGAACCGCCGGTTAATCTATCCGCAGCAGCAGTACCATCAATCTGGGTTTGAAAAGAGCTGCCAAAATAAGAAGGAGTCACTTTTTCAAAATAAGGGGTTGCATCACCAAAACTTGTCGTCAGAGCATCAACGGCTTGTTTCCAAAGCAAATCTGCTTGTTGGTTAAACTCTTTACGCTCGTCAATATTATCTGTCAGTGTGGCTTGTGTGTGTAGCTCTTGTATCCGTTCAATAAAACCAATAGCCATTTCGGTTTGCGCTTTATTTTGCGCTAAATCAGAAGCTTCTTGTTGGATTTCAATGAGATCAAATTCAAGATCACTTGCCTCTTGTAAAAGACTTTTAGAGCGCTCGCTAGAGACAACATAGTTGTCATCATATTTAGTAATCTCACCAGTACTAAGGCGATGTTCGTTTTTATTAACTTCTTTAGCCGCATTCGACAAAAAGCTAATTTGCGACCTCTCAAAAGAGGTGAAAACTACTGTACTCATCTTACTCTAACTTTCTATTAGGCATTTGTTTGCGATCTTAAAGTCGCGATTAAGTAGAATGCTAGGTAACTAAGATGAACAGAATGTTAATTTATGTATTTTAGGGCACGTATGATCGTAAAACCATATATTATAGTTAAATTTTAATTAAAAATTGAACAAAGTAAGCAGACCTTGTTGCTTTGAGTTAGAAAGAATGCCGCTCGCATTCAGGCTTAGTTGTGCCTGTACGTCTGAAGCTTTAGCTTTAGAAGCTAACTCATTTAAATCTATATCATTTAAACTGTCGACATTATCTTGATGAAGAGCTGTTTTTTTCTCAAAAAAGTCTGAGGTTGCAAGCGTTAAATCGAGTTCATTTTGCACTTGCCCGCTATAATTTTTCAAGCTTGTTAAAACTGAATCAAGGTTTTGAATATCTAGCGAAAGCGATGCATCATATTGCCAATTAAAACTCGGCCCAGCCCAGCCAAAGCTTTCCCCACTTGCACCAGCATCAGGATTGGGGCTTATTGTTGCACTACTCCCATTATGACCAATAGGCGTGTAATTTTCCACATCAGGAGCAGCGGCTATCTCAGGAATAGTAATGGGCGATTCCCCTGCAGTGAAACTAGCTGTTGCTCTATGATAATAGCCATCATCAAAAACAAGATATTCCGTGTTATTATGATTGAACGTATCAACAACACCACTTTCATTATGGGTAACAGTGCGCCAAGTTCCTGTCGTTGAAAGAGTGTAATCAGAGAATGAGCCTGTGAAGACATAAGCATCAGTGCCGCCATTCCCCCTTACAGTAGAACTGCTATTTATATTATCAATAATGATATCATTACCATTTTGCCCACGCGCATCATAGCCATTATCAGACCCTAAGATGATAATATCATCTCCATTGCCTGCTCTCGTAAGATTTGTGCTATCTCCTACATAAATGATATCATTACCATTGCCTCCAATAATATTATCAGCGCCATCGCCACCAACGATAATATCGTCACCATCGCCACCATTTAATGTATTTGCGCCTGTAACACCAAAAATGAGATCATTTCCATTCTGGCCTTGCATATTATCATTGCCAAGACCGCCTATTAAGACATCATCATCATTACCGCCTTGAAAAACATCATTTCCTGCGCCACCAATCAGAATATCATCACCATTTTGCCCACGAACTTGATCAGCGCCATTTTCACCATAAATGACATCATTGGCTTCACCGCCTATAATCAAATCATTGCCATTTCTGCCATATAAAATGTCTACATCATTTGTGCCAATGATTGTCTCAGCACCATTTGTACCAGTTTGAGCGATACTCGTCTTTTGGAAATAAGGCGTCATTCCATTCGGTGCTGTCGTTAAAGCATCCACAGAGTGTTGCCAAAATTTATTAGCCTCTTGAGCATAATAGCTGCGCTCGCTAGCATCAGTTGATGATTGAGCAAGTAAAGCAAAGTCTTTTGCTTTTTGCGTGAAAGTTTCAGCCATATCGATTTGATTGATATATGTTTTAAAGCTCAACGCTTGCTTAGACAAATCATTTAACTGACTGTCGATGTTTGATATTGCATTAACATGTTGCTTTGTAGAAGAAGTAATATAGCTATATGCTGGATTATCTTGCTGAATACGGCCTTCTGATAAGGAAGAATATAAATTATCACGCTGCGATGATGCAGCTTTGATATTTTTTATCTGCTCTCTTTCATAGCTGGATAACACAAATGTAGACATAATTTCCTCTTTCACTACTTTAGTTATAGCTGAAAGAATTTACTGCTTTGGAAAATTAATAGATAAAATTTTACATAAAACGCCTTAAATCGACAAAGCCCAAATTTTATTAAATATAAATTATTAATAAAATTTTATATAAATAATATTATCCATGATTTATACAAATAAATAAAATTTAATTTAAATAAAAATTCTGAACAATACTATAAAATATAACTAAGTATACTATAGTATAAATTTTAATACTGTTAATCATTAATAGAACAAATAATTGATTTTGAGATATATTAGCCATATAAATTCATCACAACATATTTTTACGAATAGTGAGTTTATTATGACAGACAATAAATCAATTTCAGCTACAAATGGCGATGACTTTTTCTATGGAAATGCTAAAACAGACGATATGATGTATGCCCTAAACGGCAATGACTATATGTATGGCCAGTCAGGCAATGATGTAATGCATGGCGGTAATGGCGATGATCATATTAGAGGCACTGATGGTAACGACACACTATATGGCGGCTATGGCGAAGATTATCTAGTTGGCGGATCTGATAATGATAAAGCTTTCGGCGGCGAAGGTGATGACTATATTGAAGGCAACAGCGGAGACGACACGCTAAGCGGTCAAAATGGCCATGACAGCCTGTTAGGCGGCTCAGGTAACGATAAAATTTATGGCGGTGAAGGCGACGATCTCGTATGGGGCGGCTCAGGAAATGATATTGTTTGGGGCGGCAACGGTAATGACTTCATCGACGGTGACACAGGCAATGACTCGCTTTATGGCGGCGCAGGTGATGACTTAATTGAAGCTGGCGGTGGTGATGATATTGCTGTTGGTGGCAATGGTAATGATGTAATCAGAGGCCAAAGCGGTACTGACAAACTATATGGTGGCGCTGGCGATGATTACATGACTGGTGGTGAAGAAAATGATTATCTTAACGGTGGCACAGGTAATGACTATCTAATCGGCGACAGTGGTAACGATAGAATTGCTGGCGGCACTGGTAACGATACGCTAATTGGTGGATCAGGTGATGATTACCTAAATGGCGGTAAAGGCAATGATGTTATGTCTGGCGGCTCTGGTACCAACACGTTTAACTTTAAAAATGGTGAAGGCGTAGATATCATTACTGATTATGATGAGCATGAAGACCGCTTAAAATTCGCTGAAGGTACAAAATTAGATTATTCTAAAAATAGCGATGGTGATCTTGTGATTGATTACGGTACTGGTACAGTTACCCTTCAAAACCAATCTTTAGATGACGTGCAAGAAATGGATATTTTCTACGCTTAAGCCTAAATGCTTCTATAGCAATAGAAAATCATACAAAATTAAAAAGCCTCCTTTTAAAAAAGGAGGCTTTTTTATGGCTATTAGCAAAATTCAGATCATTCCGTAAATAAACGAAATTAAAAAAACTACTGATCTAAGAAGCTGCGTAATTTGCGAGAACGGCTTGGATGCTTAAGTTTGCGCAATGCTTTTGCTTCAATTTGACGAATGCGTTCTCTTGTTACAGAAAATTGCTGACCAACTTCCTCTAACGTATGATCGGTATTCATGCCTATACCAAACCGCATTCTTAATACGCGCTCTTCGCGCGGTGTTAAGGAAGCCAAGATACGAGTTGTTGTTTCGCGTAAATTTGCCTGAATAGCGCTATCAATTGGCAGTGTAGCGTTTTTGTCTTCAATGAAATCACCTAAATGACTATCCTCTTCATCGCCAATTGGCGTTTCAAGAGAAATAGGCTCTTTCGCAATTTTCAATACCTTGCGTACTTTTTCAAGCGGCATTTGTAGTTTTTCAGAAAGCTCTTCAGGCGTTGGCTCTCGGCCAAATTCATTGAGCATTTGACGCGATGTCCGAACAATTTTGTTAATTGTCTCAATCATATGAACAGGAATACGAATAGTCCGCGCCTGATCCGCAATTGAACGTGTGATCGCTTGTCTAATCCACCATGTTGCATAGGTAGAAAATTTATAGCCGCGGCGATATTCAAATTTATCTACCGCTTTCATAAGGCCAATATTACCCTCTTGAATGAGATCCAAGAATTGCAAGCCTCGGTTCGTATATTTTTTGGCAATAGAAATAACAAGACGGAGGTTTGCTTCCACCATTTCCTTCTTAGCAATCGCAGCTTCTTTTTCGCCTTTCTTCACCATTTCCACAATTTTGCGGAATTCAGGAATTTCAAGGCCTGTTTCAGTCGCGAGTGTTCTTATTTCGAAAAGGAGCTCTTCTGCCATAATCTGTTCTTGATTAACAAATTTATCCCAGCCCTTACCCGGAAGAGAGCCTACTTTTTCAAGCCAATTTGGATCCATCTCACTATCATAGTAAGCATCAAGAAAATCCTTACGGTCAACGCCGTTCGTTTCCGCAAGACGCATGAGACGCCCTTCAAAGCTCATCAGCTTCTTAGAAATATTATAAAGCTGATGGACAAGTGCTTCAATCCGACCATTGTTGAGCGCTAGGCTTTTTACGCCATCAATAACAACGAGTTTTTGTTCAGCAAATTGCCTTAACTGGTCTTGAGAAATTTCAAGCCCCATTTCTTGTAACTCACGCATTTCATCCTGTGCAAGACGCATTTCGGTATAGGTATTAGCAATTTTGTCAAATGTTTCAACAACTTGAGGTTTTAACTCAGCTTCCATAGCAGAAAGAGAGAGGCTGCCTTCAAATTCATCATCATCTTCATCATCTTCTTCAGATGAAGCTTCGCCATCTTCACCTTCTTCGTCTTTGGCCTGCTCTACATTTTCTTCTTCTTTATCATCATGGACAGCAATTTCAGGCGCTTTTGCATCAGGGCCTGCGTAAGTTGCTTCTAAATCAATGATATCTCTAAGAAGGATTTTACCTTCATTCAATTCATCACGCCAAATGATAATGGCTTGGAATGTTAATGGGCTTTCGCAAAGCCCTGCAATCATCGCCTCACGTCCTGCTTCAATGCGTTTTGCAATAGCAATTTCGCCTTCGCGTGAGAGAAGCTCAACAGTGCCCATTTCACGTAAATACATGCGTACAGGGTCATCAGTACGGTCTGATCCAGAACGGGTATTGCCAGTACTTGCAACAGCGGTTGATTTTGATGTTGTTGTAATTGCACCAGAAGATTGTTCCTCTTCAGCAGCATCTGCAATATCTTCAACTTCATCTAATTCATCTGCATCGATCAAATTAATGCCCATGTCAGAGAACATAGACATAATATCTTCGATTTGCTCAGAATTCACTTCATTAGAGGGCAAAACTTCGTTTAATTCGTCATAAGTAACATATCCGCGCTTTTTAGCAATACGGATCATTTTTTTCACACCAGCATTATTCAGGTCTAATAATGGACCATCTGGTTGCCCGTTTTGCTGATTTTGCTCTGAATTTTGTGAATCAACTTTTGTAGCTGCTGTTGCCATTTTTTCTCACTTGATATAACCTGTAATTACAGGAATTGAATTCTTCTATCTTTATTTATTTAGGTATAAATATAGATTATCCAAGGCATGTTGCCTGGAATCTCCTTATATGTCGTTAAATTTTTTACAAATTTATTTTTTTCTATTTAATAATAAGTAAGCTGTAGAGCAAGTTTTTCTAACTTTTAGCGTTGTTTTGGCCTTTTTTATTCATAAACAGGCTTATTTCTATGAATAACAGGCTTATTTTTGATAACTGTTGGATCTAAAAATTAAGAATATCGCTTTCTGTGAAAAGTGATTCGCATCAAAAACACATCTTATATTTCTGGAGAAGATGCTTCATTCAGTTGTCTTTTAATTTCAATCAGCCGCATTTGCGTCTCTTCATTGGGCTCTAAATTCCAATTGCGCTCCGCTTCTTGCAATTCTATCTGCAAGCGATGACATTTTTTATATCGGCTTTTCAACTGCTTCCATCCATCCAATGCCTCACTATACATCGTATCAGACAAGGTAAATTTAAAAGGGGGAAATTTAGAAATCTGCTGCATTTTTTGCAACATGGCTATCGGCTGGCTATTGAGCAATGTTTCACTACTATTTTCAATATTATCTGGATAGCTGGAAACAAAATTCAAGAGGTTCGATTGAATATACCCTGCTTGTTCGCTTTCAAACTCGATATCAGCAAATTCTTCCATATAGTCTTCTAATATTTTAGGATGCAAGAGAGGGACATAAAGCAGCATAGCTTCAACATCAGAGATTACGGGTCTTTTGCCTGAGACAAGTGATGAAGATAATAGCTGATGGCTAGCAGCTGGATTTTGCGCATTATATCTATTATTATTTTTTTGCCCATAAGCTGCTTTTCCGCGAGATGCAGGAGAGAAATAGTTTTGCGCCCGGCCAAACATGCTGTTTAGCTTCTCTTTCATAGCCTGCATATAATGATGCTTCAAAGTATCGTCTTGAATTTTTTGAATATGGCTTTTTAGCCGCTTCTCTAAACTCGCTTTTTGTTCTGGCGTTTCAAAGACATGACCTTGGGTTTCTTTAATCACCAGCATCTCAAAAAATGAAATTTTTTGGCTGATTAAATCCCGAATGCCTTCTGAGCCCTTTTCTCGAATAACATCATCTGGATCCTGCCCTTCCGGCATCAAAACAAAGCTTAACGTCTGCTCAGGCGTTATTTTTTCAATTGCCAAATCAATAACTCTGAAGGCGGCTTTTTGCCCTGCCTTATCACCATCAAGGCAAATATGGGGTTGTTGAGAAATGCGCCATAACAGGGAAAGCTGTTGTTCTGTCAGAGCAGTACCAAGCGGCGCAACCCCGCCTTCAAAACCAGCTTGATGTAAAGCAATTACATCCATATAGCCTTCTGCAACAAGCAAGTCAGCACCATTAAAAACCGCTTGCCTTGCACGATGGATATTATAAAGCGTGTGCCCTTTATGAAATAACTCAGTTTCGGGCGAATTTAAATATTTAGCAGGCTGGTTATCTGCTAATGCCCTCCCCCCAAAGCCAATGACCTTGCCTCTTAAATCCTGAATAGGAAACATAAGTCTATTACGAAAACGGTCATAGGAAACAGCAATATCGTCTCCATGGATAACAAGCCCCGTAGCCTTCATATCCCGCTCAGCTATATTCATTTGCGCCAAAAAATCTTTTAATGCGCTTCGGCTTTCAAGACCATAGCCTATTTGAAATAATTCTTGCGTTTTTGGATGAATGCCCCTGTCAGAAAGATAGCCTAAGGCATAGGCGCCTTTGGAGAGATGCAGCTGTTTGTGGAAATAATCCGCAGCCTTGCCCATCACCTCTGTTAAGCTTTGACGTTTTTCTTCCTGCTGCCGCGCTTCAGGACTTTGAACAGGCAAAACAACACCTGCTTCATTGGCTAGCCGCTCAACTGCCTCGCCAAAACTAATCCCTTCTGTTTCCATCAAGAAGCGGAATATATCCCCATGCTTGGAAGAAGAGAAGCAATGGTAAAAGCCTTTGTGGTCATTTACAGTAAAAGAAGGTGTTTTTTCACTATTAAAAGGACTAAGCCCAACAAACTCACGACCTTTTTTGGTTAAGTTAACGCGACGCCCGACGATAGTAGACACATTTAGTCTAGCTCTTATGTCATCTAATATATCATTTGAATATCGCATTGTTTCACTAACGTGCTTTGAAATAGGCTCAAGACTTAAACATTAAGCAATATGCAAAAATCTAAGTCTAGTGCCTAGTATCAATAATAATGCTTAGGCACGCAAGAAAAATTACGCGTAACGCCCATGGCATTGCTTATATTTCTTGCCAGAACCACAAGGACAAAGCTCATTGCGCCCTACTTTACCCCAAGTTGATGGATCATTAGGATCTCTTTCCTCTACAGCAACACGCTTACTACCCATATCCGACAGGCTAGCATCATCAGAGGAAATATTCATAGTTAGCTCTGCTTCTTGCTGCTGTGGTATTGGCTCTTGCACAAATTGAACATGCATGAGTTGTGCTGTTACTTTTGAGCGCAACTCATCTAGTAGACCTTCAAACAGCTGAAAGCTCTCAGCTTTAAATTCATTCAATGGGTCACGCTGCGCTATACCTCTTAAACCAATCACCTGACGTAGATTATCAAGCGTTGCCAAATGCTCCCGCCACAACACATCTAAAGTATTAATAAGAAAGAGTTTTTCTACTTCTCTCATATTCTCAGGTTTAGCTTGCAACGCTTTTGCTGCTGCTTGCTTATCAGCTGCTGCCATTAGGCGCTCGAGCATTTCTTCATCAGCAATACCCTCTTCTTGTGCCCATTCTTCAACAGGCAGATCAAGATTAAGTGTATTTTGAATATCTTTTTTCAGATTTTCAATATCCCATTGCTCCGCATAAGCCTGCTTAGGTACACGCAAATCAATCATATCTTCAATCGTTTGTTCACGCATTTCGGTGATAACATCAGTAAGGTTGTCATCAGCCATTAATTCTTTACGTTGCTCAAAAATCACTTTTCGTTGGTCATTTACAACATCATCAAATTTAAGAATATTTTTACGCGATTCAAAGTTATGCGCTTCAAGCTTACGCTGGGATGTTTCAAGTGCTTTATTCACCCATGGGTGCGAAATTGCCTCTCCCTCTTCTAGGCCTGCCCAGTTCAATATTTTTTCAACACGGTCGGCTGCAAAAATACGAAGCAAATCATCTTCTAAAGAAAGAAAAAATTTAGATCCCCCCGGATCCCCTTGACGGCCTGAACGACCTCGAAGCTGGTTATCAATTCGGCGGCTTTCATGACGCTCTGTACCGATTACATACAGCCCACCGGATGCCAATACTTCTTTTTTAAGCGTTTCAACTTCAGTCCGTATAGCTTCTTCTTTTTTCGTGCGCGCGTCGCCTTCAGCCATATCGCCAATTTCATTTTCAATACGCATCTCCGCATTACCGCCAAGCTGAATATCCGTACCGCGCCCGGCCATGTTTGTTGCAATTGTTACAGCACCAGGAATACCTGCTTGCGCCACAATTTGCGCTTCTTGCTCATGGAAGCGCGCATTTAATACATGATGCTTAATCTTGCGCTTTTTCAGTTCATCTGAAAGAAGCTCTGATTTTTCAATGGAGGTTGTCCCAACGAGCACAGGCTGTCCTCGGCTCGTACACTCATTAATGAGATCAACTACAGCATCATATTTTTCTGCTAACGAGCGGTAAACCTCATCATCATCATCAATACGCTGCACAGGCACATTTGTCGGAATATCAACAACATCTAAATCATAGATATCCATAAATTCTGATGCCTCAGTCATGGCGGTACCTGTCATGCCGGCAAGCTTTTCATAAAGACGGAAATAGTTTTGATAGGTAACAGAGGCAAAAGTTTGGTTTTCAGGTTGTATGGTCACATTTTCTTTTGCTTCAATGGCTTGATGCAAGCCATTAGAGTAACGGCGACCATCCATCATACGCCCCGTAAACTCATCGATTAAAACAATTTGATCATTGCGAATGATATAGTCTTTATCTTTTTTGAAGATTTTATGAGCAACAAGTGCTTGCCCAATATGATGCACTAAAGTGACATTCTCAATATCGTATAAATTCTCACCACGCATTAAACCGCTATCTTTCAGCAGTGTCTCGAAATATTCATTACCTTCTTCTGTTAATGTCGCAGATCTTTGTTTTTCATCAAGTTCAAAATGTTCATCTTCAACGGAAGGGATTAATTTATCAATTGTATTATAAAGATCAGACTTATCATCTAAAGGTCCGGAAATGATCAAAGGCGTACGGGCTTCATCGATTAAAATACTATCAACCTCATCAACAATCGCAAAAGCATGATTGCGCTGAACCATCTCTTTCAAAGAATGCTTCATATTATCCCTTAGATAATCAAAGCCGAGTTCATTATTGGTGGCATAGGTGATATCGCATTGATAAGCTGCTATACGGTCAGCATCATCCATACCAGATTGTACCGTGCCAATGGTAAGACCTAAAAATTCGTATAGCCTGCCCATCCACGCCGCATCACGGCTGGCAAGATAGTCATTAACAGTAACCACATGCACGCCTTCACCTGTTAAGGCATTAAGATAAACCGCCAAAGTGGCAACAAGCGTTTTACCCTCACCAGTTCTCATTTCAGCAATTTTGCCGTCATTAAGAACCATCCCCCCAACAAGCTGCACATCATAATGACGCTGTCCTAAGGCACGCGTTGCCCCTTCCCGGACAACTGCAAAGGCGCGCTCAAGCAAATTATCCAGCTTTGCGCCTTCTGCTATTTGCTTTTTAAAACTCTCGGTTTCTTCACGCAAGCCTTCGTCTGTTAAAGCCTGAATTTCATTCTCAAGAGCATTAATTTTTTTCACACGCGCGAGATAAGCCTTAACCTGCCTATCATTTGCATTTCCAAATATCTTACGCGCTACGTTTCCAATGCCCATATTTAAGACTTTCCATTATAATTCATATATTTTTTGCTCTATAACATATATTTTGAGTGATGCTAAACGCAAAAGATATTTTGTTGACACTTAAAGTGAGATAAGGGTGCTTTTGCCCCTTGTCAATAAAGCAGTCTTTTATTTATAAAATTTGGATCTATAAATTTTCCATATACACTAACAATAGATTACTAAATTTTTTGTGGTTAAATCTTATTATTTTCAAAAATCTGCTTTTTTGCCTTTATCATGTCGCACAAATTTGCGAATGATTTCAACAAATCAAATTACTTTATTTTATTAGGACAATGCTATGCTTTCAAAACTCTCTTTTAAAATCAAAAAAACTTCTTTTATGAGCATCTGCCTTGGCGCTATGTTCATATCATCTAGCTGTGTGCCTTTTGTCCCAATTGTAAAAGCGCAAGCACAAGAAAAAATTACAAGCGTAAATGGCATTGAAATATCTGATGAAAAGCGTGAAATTGCGAAAACAATATTACAAGAAGTATTACAGCAAATTCCGCCACAACAACATGAAGAATATGTAGATCGCTATCTAACTGAAACAGAGGTTGTTTATGGCCTTGCTGTAGAAGATGGATTGGATAAAAACGACCTTTTTGAAAAGCGTATCGATTTAATGCGCAAACGTCTCTTGCTTGACATGTATCTTGAAAAGAAAACTGCCGAAAAAGTTACGGATGAAGAGATTAAAAAAGTTTATGAAAATCAAGTTCTTGCCCAATCAGGCAATGGTGAAGAAGTTCGCGCTCGTCATGTCCTTCTAAAAACAAAAGAAGAAGCAATAGATGTGATGGAAAAGGCCAAGGCTGGTGATGATTTTGCCGATCTTGCAAAAGAGTTTTCTACAGGCCCTAGTGGTGCTCAAGGTGGTGATTTAGGCTATTTCACAGCAGAGCGCATGGTAAAACCATTTTCAGATGCAGCATTTGCTATGAAAGCAGGTGATATTTCAGAACCTGTTCAAACACAATTTGGCTGGCATGTTATTAAAGTTGAAGATCGTCGTAAAGTAGAGCCACCTAGCTTAGAAAGCCTAAAAGATCAAATTTCAACCTATCTTGAACAGCAAGCTAGAGCACAGCTTTTATCTCATGTCCTACAAAATGCTGATATTAAAAGAGAAGCTGCAGCTAAAGCTGAATAATATTTTTTGATTTTATAAGATGACAATTTCCCCTATCCTAACCGATAGGGGTTTTTTTTGATATTGAGGAAAATGATCATGTCTATTCCAAAAACAATGCAAGCAATGGTTTTAGAGGGGCATGGAGGATTTGAAAAACTCGTTTTTCATCAAGACTGGCCAGTTCCCCAGATAGGCCAAAATGATGTTTTAATCAAAGTTGGTGCATGCGGCTTAAATAATACAGACGTTAATACTAGGTCAGGATGGTACTCAAAGACCGTAAGAGAAGCAACAACAGGAGCTGCTTATGAAAGCGTTTCTGATAATGACCCTACTTGGGGCGGAACGCCTATAACATTTCCTCGTATTCAAGGCGTTGATGCTGTTGGCGAAGTAATTGCCCTTGGTGCTAATGTTCCCAAGCATTTCTATGGCAAGCGCGTTATGGTAGATGGCTGGATGCGAAATTGGGATACTAATGGGCAAGGCTATGGCGTATTAGGATATTTTGGATCTGAATGCGATGGCGGTTTTGCCCAATTTACAAAATCTGATTATCGAAATATTGGCATTATCAATTCTAATTTAACAGATGCTGAGCTTGCAACTTTTTCTTGCTCTTATACAACAGCTGAAGGCCTTTTAACCAAAGCAAAGGTAACAGAAAATGATAGCATCTTAATTACAGGCGCTTCAGGTGGCGTCGGCTCAGCCCTTGTTCAGCTTGCAAAAAGACGCAAAGCAACAGTTATCGCTCTAGCTTCTACTGCAAAACACGATCAAATCAAAAAGCTTGGTGCAGATATTATATTAGAGAGAAATCCTGATGATATAAAAACATGTTTAAAACAAACTCTCGGTAAGGATAGCGTCAGTGTTGTTGCCGATATTGTCGCTGGTGACCAATTTGGTAACATGCTTGATATCTTAGAACGCGGTGGGCGTTATTGTTCTTCAGGAGCAATTGCAGGACCCATTGTTGAATTAGATATGCGTTTATTTTACCTCAAAGATCTTTCTTTATTGGGTTCAACTGTCACGCCTTTAAATATTTTTCCAAACCTTATTCGCTATATAGAGAAAGAAGAAATTAAACCTATATTAGCTGCTGAATATAAATTAAAAGATCTCCATAGTGCGCAAAGAGAATTTATTAAGAAGCAACATGTTGGCAATATTGTCGTAAAACCATAGCTAGGCTCAGGACGCGATTATTTTGTTCAATATTGTTTGAATTAAAACTATTAGGTGGATGAAAATAAAGTAAAAGAACAGCATTGTTATTGTTGAAACTTTATTTTTGACAAATAATGCTTTTAACTCAAACCCATTTTTAAATTAAACCCATCCTTAACTTAAACCAAATGGGCACTAATAATTAGATCCGAAGTTTAAAGAGAGAAGCCTCATGAAACAACGCGTACACCTGATCACTCTTGGCGTTAAGGATATAGAAAAAAGCGCTAGATTTTATGATAATATAGGCTGGCTAAGAGCTGAAAACTGCCCTCCTGCCCTTGTCGCTTATGATCTATATGGTGCAACGCTTGGATTATATAGCTTAGATGCCCTACATAAAGATTTAGGCATAAAAACTATGCCTGGTTCTGGCTCAATGACTTTATCTTATAATGTGCGCCAGAAAAGTGATGTTGCTATTATGCTTGCAAAAGTAAAAAAAGCGGGCGCAACAATTTTAAAAGAGCCTTATGATATTTTCTGGGGCGGCCATATTGCCTATTTCAAAGATTTTGACGGTCACATTTGGGAAATTGCTTATAACCCTTTTTCTGAATTGGGTAGTAATGATGAATTTTGCTGGAATGGATTTCAAAAATAATGATCGAATTGCCAAAAACCCCCTCTAACCGCCTTGATGGAAAAACTGCCTTTGTCGCAGGCGGATCAAAAGGCATTGGCCTTGCTTCAGCATGTGCTTTAGCTGAACTTGGCGCCCATATAGTGATTGCTGCAAGAAATGAACTTCATGTTAAACAAGTCGTTTCAGCTATGCAGAATGAAGGCTTTTCAGCTGAAGCTATGATATTAGATATCACCAACTTTGATGAACTTGAAGAAGCTATAAATGGATTAGAGAAAATAGATATTGCACTAAACAGTGCAGGTACTGCAAGACATTCAAAAGCGATTGAAACATCCATAAAAGATTTTGACTTTGTTCATGATCTCAATGTTAAAGCGGCGTATTTTTTAGCACAATCTGCTGCAAAAAAGATGATAGCGCAGGGTACAGCAGGATCTATAATCCAAATTTCGTCTCAAATGGGCCATGTCGGCGGCATAGATCGTGCTGTTTATTGCGCTAGTAAATTTGCCGTTGAAGGCATGACGAAAGCGATGGCTATTGAATTTGGGTCTTATAATATTAGAGTGAATACAATTTGCCCGACATTTATTCAAACACCGCTAACCAAACCAACTTTCAATGATCCTAAAAAGCTTAGCTGGATACAAGAAAATATGCTGCTACCTCAATTAGGAAAAACAGAAGATGTTATGGGTGCGGTACAATATTTAGCTTCTGATTTATCAGCACTGGTTACTGGTACAGCTCTTATGATAGATGCAGGATGGACTGCAAAATAAAGCAATTTAGGCGAGCAAAATTAAAAAACACTCTTTTACAAAGGATTCACCATAAGTTTTAGATAAAATTTTAAATATTGATGTAAGAATATAGATAGAATTTATATTTGAAAGAATTTTTAAAATGCCATCAATTGTTTTAAGCTCCTATTTGCGGTCATCAATCCGCTTTGAAAAAAGCGCAAACATTGAAGCTGCACGGCTCCAACAGCTCAATGCCACAGGTGTTATTGATAGCAAAGATGCAAAAAACATAGCTTCTACGAACAGCGCAAATCGGTTAGCAAGTGAAGTTTCAGAACTAGAATTTGAACTTGATAAATCAGATAAAGTTTTAGGCGCCCTCGAAAATTCTAAAAAGGCGATCAATCAAATGCGTGTTTTAGTTGATCAAGCACGCAGTTTAAATCTACAGCGAGCAGAAACATCTGACCTTAGCCAAAGCGAGGCAATTACTGAACAACGCGCAGAAATTTTTGACCAAATAGCGGAACTCGCTGAAACAGCTTCATTTAGAGGCTATAATTTCTTTAAAGAATGGGGCGCAGAAAATATTACCATTGGCGGTGAGAGTTTTTCTATAGCTACAAGTGATTTTGTAGATATTACTGGTGGTTTTGCCTATAGAGGCGGTACAAATAATGTCTTGGGCATTGAAAGCGGTGATTTTGACACCTCAGCCTATGCAGATATGATTGCTCTATACGGCCCCAATACCCTTACAAATACCTATAGTGACTTTACTAGCAATCTACCTGATGGTGAATTATTAGGCCCTGGCTTTTCAACCACAGGCGGTCCTATCTTCACAACTGCAGGCCCAAATGGCGCATCAGCGATTGAGTTTGACACCCCTGGTGCTAGTCTAGCAGCAGGTGATCATGTAAGATTACCAGATCTAGATTTACCACAAGACATAACCATAGGCCTATGGCTTAACCCGGGCCTTAGCGGAAATTTTGAAAAATATCTCCAATTTTCTGAAGGCAATAATACAGGTAGCATAGGCGATAACCGTATTTTATTGACGCGCCGTGGAAATAGCAATGAAATGCGCGTAAACTTTGCTGTCGGAGGTACAACCTATCCAACTGATGAAGCTGTTGGTACGCTGGCTGCTAATCAATGGCAATTTTATATGTTTACAATTGGCAACAATGGCGTAGACACAGAAATCAATCTTTATAAAGATGGCAACCAAACACCAACAGCCTCAAGAACAATAGCAGGCGCGCTGCCTTCTACTGTTACACGGACAGGCAACTTTATTGGTGGGGGCTGGTCAGGCAATGCTACACTTGATGGCGGTATCGCTGATCTTGTTATTTTCGATAAAGCCTTAAGTTCCCAAGAGGTCGAAGACTATTATAATGATGTTGCTTTAGTTGGCGCTGAAAATAAGTTTTTCACGATGGATGAAGATAAAATGGATGATGCCCTAGACAAGCTAGAAGCTCATTTTGACCATATGAGCGTGACCATAGAAGCTCATTCTAATCTCCTTGCCTTTAAGAAAGATCTACATCAAAGTGAAATTACAAGCTTAATGACGGTAGATACAGAACAAACAGCAACGGAAGTCAATTTAGCAGGTATTAGACAGAACCTTGCGATGACTTCCTTATCGATCGCCTCTTCATCACAAGCTAATATTCTAAATCTATTTTAAAATAATCTGCTTAATACTCAGAAACTTGGCTATTTTTGCGGAATAATTAAGTTTCTAATAATGATGGCAACAGGAATCACCCCGACAATAATCAGCAATAAACAAGCAAAAACAGTGTCTTCTATTAATCCCCTCGAAGCTTTATCATAAATATAAGTTGCCAACGTCTCTGTACCAAAGGGGCGAAGGAAAAGTGTGGCTGATAATTCTTTTAATACATCAATAAACACAAGCACCAAGGTGATTGCAATAGTTGGCAACAGCTGAGGCATATTTATTTTGATGAATGTTTCAGCTTTACTCGCGCCTAAGGTGCGTGCTGAATGGTCTATATTTTTCGAAATTTTATCAAAACCACTAGCAAGTGTTCCTTTTGCAATTGCCATAAAACGAATAACATAAGCATAAATAAGAATTGCTGATGTCCCTGATAAAAGAAGACCTGTTTTCACTTCAAATAGCATTTTCATTTGCGTATTTAGCCAACTATCAAATTGGGAAAGAGGGATAAAAAGTCCAAGTGCAATAATTGTCCCGGGAATAGCATAACCGAGCGAAGAGATCCGCGTGCCTGTATTAAAAATTGCTTGTCGGTAAAAGCGAATTAAAAAGCAAAAGAAGAGTGCAATGAATGTTGTGACTATGGCAGCAACAAAACCAAGGCTAATAGAGGTTAAGCTTGCTTCCCATAAGGCTGTATCAAAGATTAAGTCAAGCCTGTTTAGACTATAGCTTGCCAATAAAAATACGGTCATAAACAAACCAGGGAACAAAGGCAGGATACAAATTATCAGGGCAAGATATTTCCAGCGCTTTTTAGAAATAGTTTGCAAAATAATGACTTCACTAGAAGCGGATTTCGCATTTTTTGAAAAAACTTTATTCCGCCGAAAATAATCTTCTAAAAAGACTAAGACAAGCGCTAGACAGAACAAGATTAAAGCAAGCTGAGCTGCGCCCGATAAATCATTTTGATTAAGCCAGACAGAAAAAACAGACAGAGTTAAGGTCTCAACCCCTAAATATTCCACAGCTCCAATATCATTTAAACACTCCATCATTGCTAACAAACCACCCACGGCGACTGCAGGCCAAGCGAGAGGAAGTAATATCTTTAGAAAAATTTCAGCGGGCTTGCTTTGCAAAATACGAGCCGCTGCCATATATTGCCCACCCTGAATTTTAAACAGCCCCATGACAGCAAGATAGGTATAAGGATATAAAACGCTGGAAAGTATAATGATAGCACCAGGCAAGCTATGCGCCTCAGGAGACCAATAGTCTCTCATGGATTGAAAGCCGCCGATCGCCCTAATGCTCTCTTGTAGAGGGCCGCTATAGGATAAAAATTCTGAAAAGAAATAAGCGGCGATATAGGTAGGAATTGCTAATGGCATAACTAAAAGCCATGCTAATATTTTTCTGCCTGGAAAATTGTAAAAAGAAATTAGCCAGGCGGTGAGTGTCCCTGTAAGAGCTGATAAAAAGCCAACGCCTGTTAATAAGGCAATGGTTGTTACACTCACGCGAGGCAACACATATTGAGCGATATGCGCTAAACTATCTGTATTTCCTTGAAAAGCGATCAGTATGAGCGAGATAACAGGAAGGGCAATAAGAATAAAAATAAAAAGAGTGAAAGCGACAAAAGCAGGCTTTCTACGAACAAAAGGAGCGCGAGGCGCCCCTAATGCTACTGTATTTTTATATTTTGACAAATTCGCCATAAAAAATCACACTAAATCTTACTAGTTTTGTGCGCCGGCATTGAAACCAACTTCATCAACCATTTTTGAGGCCTTACTACGATTTTCAGCAATAATATTCAGTGAAATTGCATCTGCCTTTAAAGTGCCAAATGATTTCACATCCTCTGATGCCTCTGCGCTTTCGATTAGTGGATATTCGTAAACTTGCTCTGCGTATATCTCTTGCGCTTCTTTACTTGAAAGAAATTCCATAAGCTTGATCGCATTTTCTTTATTTGGCGCATATTTCGCTAAAGCAACAGCGGATAAATTCACATGGGTTCCCCGATCATTTTGATTTGGGAATAATACTTTCATCGAATTATACCATTCTTTTTGCTCAGGATTTTTATCATTATTCTTCATTAGGCCAACATAGTAAGTGTTGCCGATGCCTAAATCACATTCGCCAGAAAAAATGCCTTTTGCTTGAGCACGATCATTGCCATCTGGTTTGCGCGCTAAATTATCTCGCAACCCGATAAGCCATTCTTTTGCTTCTTCTTCGCCAAGATGGGCAATCATCGAGCTAATAAGCGCAATATTATAAACATGCTGCCCACTTCTCAAACAAATTCTGCCCTTCCACTTAGGATCTGCTAATTCTTCATAAGTAATGCTATCTTGAGAAACACGATCTTTAGCAGCGTACACCACACGACCACGCATTGTTAGCCCAAACCAATAATTATCTTTATCCCGATATTGGGCAGGAATATTTGCCTCAATAATCTCATTATCAAGCTGTTGTGTCACGCCAGCGATTTTGGTTTGTGTTATGCGTGCAATATCAACCGTCATAATCAAATCAGCAGGTGAATTTTCACCTTCAGCTTGGATACGCTCCACTAAACCTTTATTCAAATATTGTACATTCGCTTTAATGCCTGTCTCATTCTCAAATTTTTCAAGCAAAGGCGCAATAAGCTCAGGCTGGCGATAAGAATAAATGTTTACTTCTTCTGCAAAAGAGAGAGTTGGGATAAATATGGATAAAGAAGCAGCCGTGATTGCAGCATATTTTAAAATAGGATTATGAATTGGCATATATCGCTCCTAATGCAGATTGATAGTCTTTATAGAATGACTTGAAAAAACCATAAGATTTGCAAGCTATAGCCATTTAGAAAGTGTCTTGTCAAGAAAATCCTATTAAAAATCAATAGTTTAGAATTATTCTAAACTATAACACTCCTATTTAAATATATAGATTAGCCCTCGTTCAAAATTTACATAAATGATTCAAAACCTTATTGTTTTTATAGTGAGGTAGAATGATTTCCTGCCTATTTTATAAAGCAATAACAGAAAAACTCCCTTTCAATAAAGTTAATATAAAAACATATTAAAATTATAATTAAATAATAATCGATATTTATTATTTAAAAATTGAAAATAATTATAATATATAATTTTATATACTTGAAATTATGAAGTATATACAATTGTATCTATTTACATTTTGGCAATAAATACTTGAGATCCTGTTCTCGTCAACAATTAATAGTCTAGAAAGACAGGGGAATAAAATGACATTATTAAGTTCAGGCGTACGCAACAATCTTTTCACTTTAGCTTCAAACATGAGCATGATGGAAACTGTGGGCGAGCGTATCGCGACAGGCAAGCGCGTTAATTCAGCATCTGATGATCCATATGCTTATTTCACTTCTAAAAATCTTACAACGAAAGCAACAAATATTGATTTCGTTACTTCACAATACGACATCGGCTCTTCAACAATTCAAAATTCAATCAATGCTTTAGATGCTATGGATGGTCTTTTTGAGCAAGCAGAAGCCTTGGCGATGGCGGCAGCGGATGGCTCTTCTACAGCAGCTGAACGTGCCGGTTATGAAGCATCTTACATTGATATTTTGAACCAAGTCGAAGATTTTGCAAATTCTGCAGGTTTTCAAGGCACAAATCTTCTTGCAGCTGGGGATTTAAGCGTGACAACTGAAGCAGGCACATCAGTCGGATCAACGAGTGTTGATTATACGG
>WTKA01000128.1 GCA_011524605.1 Hyphomicrobiales bacterium
GCTTCTTTAAATGGTGATTTTAAAACAGCCTTAGAAATACAAGATAAATTACTGCCTCTTCATTCAGCTCTTTTTGCTGAAGCAAGTCCCGGGCCTGCGAAATATGCTTTGTCTCGTCTTGGTAAATGTAAAAATGAGCTGAGATTACCACTTGTGCCAATTACTACAGCAACTGAAAAATTAATAGACGATGCTTTAGTACATGCAGGCTTGCTTGGATAAAATATATGTCGCCGAAGAAAAAGCCAGTGCATAAGTCTATTGCTGAAAACCGAAAGGCGAGGCATAATTATGCCATTGATGATGTCTATGAAGCTGGCATCATGTTAATGGGTAGCGAGGTTAAATCCTTGCGCACTGGTAAAATTAATATTGCTGAATCTTATGCCTCGGAAGAAGGGGGCGAGATCTTTCTTGTGAATGCTTATATCCCTGAATATGGCAAAGCCAATCGTTTTAATCATGCAACAAGAAGGCCTAGAAAATTACTGCTTCATCGGCGCGAAATTAGTAAACTTGTTGGTGCTATTCAAAAACAAGGGCAGACTTTAGTCCCCTTACGCATGTATTTTAATGACAAAGGCATTGCAAAGCTGGAACTAGCGCTTGCCACAGGCAAAAAAGCGCATGACAAAAGGCAAACGATAAAAGAGCGTGATTGGAATAGACAAAAATCACGCTTATTGCGCCATTCCAGCTAAGGTTCTAACATTCAGTAGTTCAGCCACTAGGCTTGCGCTTAGGAAGTGATTATTTTGTTCAATTCAAACCCACTTTTAAATTAAATGGGCACTATATATTTACACCATGAATGCGTCAAAAAAGCTTGAAATTACCAGTAGTTCCAGCGCTTTATTTCCTGTTCACAGTGTAAATCTATTGGTGCAGAATGGACTAAATTTATGGATCCTGCGCCTAGCCAAACGAATGTTAGCTACTGTATTTTTAAGACAAGCTTGAAAGTTTTGTTTGAATATTTGAAAAAATGGCAGCAAACATATCTTCAGTCAGCCGACGCGTATTCATGTTATAGCGTGAGCAGTGATAGGTATCAAAAAGCCATAAATCATCATTTATTTGATGCTGAGCGCCGTGGGCGAATTTGTAAGCAGATTGTTTTAAACCAAAAACCTTTAAAACAGCATCATGGGAAATTTTACCGAGAGACAAAATTATTTTCAGCTTTTTCATGGCTGCAATTTCTTGGCTCAAATATATATTGCAGCTGTTGATTTCAGAGCCAATTGGCTTATTTTGTGGCGGCACGCAACGAACAGCATTTGTGATGCGACAGTTAATAAGCTCTAAGCCATCATTTATATGCTGTTTAAAAATGCCTTTTGAAAAACCAAAAGTTGAAAGCTGCCCATATAATACATCGCCAGCATGATCGCCAGTGAAAGGGCGCCCTGTATAATTAGCCCCTTTAGCGCCCGGTGCAAGGCCAACAATCAGTAATTGGCTCTCTATTGCACCAAAGCTTGTTACCGGGCCATTATGACCTTCAGGCTGTTTTTTATTTAATTCTTGCAGATAGCAATAAAGGCGCGGACATATATTACAAGGATTGCTAGGGCCGTAAAAAACAGTCATTTTCAAACCAATTTATATGCTATTTCAATAATGACACCTTGCTTTACTATCATGAAGGTCTATCTATTATTGATCAAAGTCCTCATAGTCTTCATCCTCATCTTCATACACATCATTATATGAGGATGCATTTGCAGAAGGTTGCTGTTCATTGTCTTTTGTATTCTGACCAATACGACCTGCTACTTTAGCCATTTTTGTCAATTCAATGAAAAAGTCAGCTTGGCGTCTAAGCTCATCAGCAATCATTGGTGGGTTAGTTTCAACAGTAGAAACCACAGTGACGCGGATACCTTTGCGCTGCAAGGCTTCGATCAGCCTACGAAAATAGCCATCACCTGAGAATAACACAGCATGGTCAATATGGTCGGATATTTCCATAGCATCAACGGCTAATTCAATATCCATATTGCCTTTGACTTTTCGGCGACCCGTATGATCTGTAAATTCTTTCATTGGCTTTGTCACAATTGCATAGCCATTATAATCTAACCAATCAATAAGTGGTCTGATGGAAGAATATTCTTGATCTTCAGCTATGGCAGTATAGTAAAAAGCACGCACGAGATAAGCGCTCTCTTCGAAGTTTTTTAACAACCGTTTATAGTCAATATCAAAATTTAATGTTTTAGCCGTTGCATATAGGTTTGCTCCATCAATAAAGATGGCTGTTCTTTCGCTTTCTCTAAAATGTGAGAATGGCATAAAATTTTCCTTTAAAGTAGCCGAGTCTGCTTAAAAGCAGATACAAATTATGAGTGGTCTCGATACAATAAACCCGCCCTTAGGTATATTTATATGAGTAGATTTGATAAGATAATTAATTTAAATCAATTCTTTAACACATGAATATTACTTCAATTATATTAAAAATCCTATCCCTAACTTATACTAAATTCAACTATTTTAGTAAAAAATTAGAATTTTGAGATTTATTATAAAATTATGCCATTCTAGTTTGATCTTTTGACTCAACCACATGCAGCATTAAAATATAATGCGGATTTTTAATATCTATTCATATTGGCAATCTCTGCCCTAAGCTCAGCAATCCCTAGCCCTTTTTCAGAGGATGTGAAATGCACATGAGGGTGTGCTGCAGGTCTTTTTTCAATGACTTTCTGCGTGGACGCATATATTGCGTCTCGGTCTTTTTGCAGCAGCTTATCTGCTTTGGTCAAAACGATTTGATAATTTACAGCGGTTGTATCCAAAAGATCAAAGACAGGAATGTCTTTTGCTTTCACGCCATGGCGGCTGTCAATAAGAACAAAAACTCGTCTTAGGGTTGGGCGACCTTTGAGATATTCCATAATAAGATCATTCCATACCTTAACTTTATCTTTAGGTGCTTTTGCATAGCCATAGCCAGGCATATCAACAATTCTAAAATTTTGACTAAGTAAGAATAGGTTTAACTCTTGCGTCCGACCAGGTGTGTTCGACGTGCGCGCAATATTTGTGCGCCTTGTTAAAGCATTAATAAGCGATGATTTGCCCACATTCGAGCGTCCTGCAAAAGCAACCTCCACTCTATTATCAAGGGGCAGGTCTGCCACATTCACAGCGCCGCGCTCAAATGAAATTTGATCGCAAAATAGAAGCCGCCCTTTTTCAAGCGCGGCCTCATCAAATGGTAAATAATCTGTCACGATTATTCCTAACCTTTATTTGTCATCTTGTTTTTTACTAACAAAACTACGTTTAATATTTTTCCAAAGTTCGATTTTCACACCTTGGCGAGACATGATAATCCATTGTTGTAAAATGGATAATACATTGTTCCATGTCCAGTAAATAATTAGACCTGCAGGGAAGGATGCCAAGAAGAATGTAAAGAATAAAGGCATAAGGTCAAAAATAATTTGCTGCGTGCGATCCGGGGGCGGTGGGTTTAATCTCATTTGAATAAACATAGAGATACCCATTAAGATTGGCCACACACCGACAATTAAGAAACTTGGCGCATCAAAATTTAATAAGCCAAAGAGATTGAACAAAGATGTTGGATCCGGTGCCGCCAAATCTTGAATCCAGCCAAAGAAAGGGGCATGTCGCATTTCAATAGTGACAAACAACACCTTGTAAAGAGCAAAGAATACAGGAATTTGGATCAGAACTGGCCAACAGCCTGCGGCTGGATTGAGCTTTTCTTTCTTATAAAGTTCCATTACCGCTTGTTGTTGCTTCATGCGATCATCTTTATGAAGCTCCCTGATGCGCTGCATCTCAGGCTGAAGCTTTTTCATCATGCCCATTGCTTTATAAGATTTATTGGCAAGCGGGAAGAAAACCAACTTGATCAGAACTGTTGCAGCTAAGATAGCGAAGCCAAAATTGCCGATAAAGCCATTGAGCCATATTAAGAGCTGAAATAAAGGCTTTGTGAAGAAATAGAGCATGCCCCAATCAATAAGGAGATCATATTGACGGATATTTTGTTCTTCTGCATAATTATCAATGAGGCTTGAAACCTTAGCACCTGCAAAAATACGCATGCTATTTTGAATAGAGCTATTGGCTTCCACAGCTAAGCTGCCGCCTAAATATTCTACTTGATAATTCCAGTCATAGCCTGCGGGGAATGCTTTGAATTTGCCTCTAAACTTATCTTGCGCATCGGGCATTAATGTTACAGCCCAATATTTATCAGTGATGCCAAGCCAGCCATCTGCATTATTATAAACGAGGCCGTCTCTTTCTTCATGTAGCTCGTCATAATCAACTTCTGTTAGGCCATTTTCACCTAAGACGCCAATCATGCCTTCATGTAGAATGAAGAAATCTTCTGTTTCTGGCCTGCCATGTCTTGAGATCAAGCTATAGGGGTAGAAAATTCTCTGCTCTGCTGAGTTATTAACCACTTCATTGGTTACATTAAACAGATAAGCATCATCGATTGTGTACGTTCTTTTAAACAGTAAACCATTACCATTATCCCACTCTAAAATTAACGGATTAGAGGGACTTAAACTGCCTGATGAGGCTTGTGTCCAAACTGTTTGCGCCGTTGGGACATCAGAGCCTTGCGCTTGATCAAGCCAGCCAAAGTCAACATACCATGGATCTTGTGTTTTTGAAGGAGAAAGCAGTTCGATTTTTGCAGAGTCTTGGTCTACAGTCTCAGTATAGTTTTTTAAAATGAGATCATCAATGCGACCGCCTTCTAAACGAACGCTCCCTTTTATAAGTTCATTTTCAAAAGAGACACGACCTGAACTGCTAATCAGTTCATTCCTCGGCTTAACAATATTGCTTGCTGTAGGCGTCTGAGGAGCATTTTGCAAATTTGGTGTTTGAGCATTTTCAGGCAGCGCAGGGACAGAAGCAATTTCGCCCGATTGCTCTTGCCTAATAACCTCTTCTGCATTTTTACTATGCTGGATATTTTCTAAAGAGGGGTCAGCAACTAAATATTGCCACCCAATTAGAATTGCAATGGACAATGCGATTGCAATAAAAACATTTGAATTATCATTCATGAAACTGTCTCATTCACCAATTATATATTAAGGATCATGTTATTGCGCTAAAATAACAAAATTATCGCGCTCTTCCCGTTGCCATATCATACTCAGCATTATTTATGCTACTTTTTTTTATGATTTTGCTTTCTGTAACGCTTTTTTCCTATAGCTGCGTTAACAACTAGCGTTAGACCTTCTTCAATATGGGATTTTAGGTCATCAAATGGCATGTGAGCGCATTGTGTACGTGCAATAATCACATAATCTCGGTTGGGTAAAAAAATGCCCTCAAGCAGTTCTGTAGCTGCTCTTAGCCGCCGTTTAATCCTGTTTCTTACAACAGCATTACCTGCTTTTTTTGTTACAGTGAAACCAAGTCGCGCATAATCAAACTCTGATTCTTTTCTTTCACGGCTTTCTACGACAATATATTTGCCATAGTAACGCTGCGCTTTTGCTGTAGCAACAAAATCAGATCTTTTTTTTAATCTAATGGGGGACATAATTTAATGGATCACATAACGTATAAAAGGCCATTATAAAAATATAATAGCCTTTTATTGCAATAGATCATTTAGCTTAAGCCGATAAACGGTTACGACCACGAGCGCGACGTGCTGCTAACACTTTACGACCGCCAACTGTTTGTTTACGTGCGCGAAAACCATGGCGACGCTTACGAACCAAGCGAGATGGTTGAAAAGTACGTTTCATCTCAAAGCTCCAATTTAATTAGAAATTTATATACTAAGTTTTTGCCAGATAAAGACTGACAATGAATCCTAAGTGCATCCTGATAATCAAAACTAATCAGAAAGTCAATGAACTTCTAGCCATAAGATGACATTTTATCAAAATAACATATTTGTGATGAAACATTTGTGGCTATGATGGCATCATCAGATTAGGCTCAGAACCTATTAATTTTGTTCAATTCTGTTTGAATTAAAAGTATTAGGTGGATGAAAATAAAGTAAAAGAATAGTTGTGCTATTGTTGAAACTTTATTTTTGACAAATAATGCTTTTAACTCAAACCCAAAGGGCGCCGATATATTTACACCATGAATGCGTCAAAAAAGCTTAAAACTACAGATAGTTCCAGCGCTTTCTTTTCTGTTCATAGTGTAAATCTATCGGCGCATAATGGACTAAATTAATAGGTCCTGAGCCTAGATAAGTCATCAAAATGAAGGCGTTTCATTTTTAAAAGGGATTAAGGTAAATTTATGCAGCACACATCCAATGAAACACATAGGGCAGAAAATAGCCAAGCTGTTGAGAAATCTGAGAGTAAAGGTTGGAAGCGTTTTATCTTTCCTGTTTTACTGATTGTCATTAGCATTGCGATTTATACAAGCGGTATTTATAAGCAGTTTTCTTATGCGGCTTTTTTAGAAAATAGAGCTGAGTTACAAAATTTTGTTCAAATACACTATGTACAGGCCATCTTAATTTTTATGGCTATCTATATTCTCTCCGTTGCTCTTTCTATTCCAGGGGCAAGCTTTTTAACAATCTCGGGTGGGTTTTTATTTGGTGGGTTCATCGGCGGGGTAATCACTGTTATTGCTGCAACTATTGGCGCTTGTATTATTTTCTTTGCAGCAAAAACAGCGCTTGGCAGTTGGCTAGAAAAAAAATGCGGGGTATGGATACAAAAAATAGGCGACGGCTTTCGTGAAAATGCCTTCAGCTATTTATTATCACTGCGTTTGATTCCGATTTTCCCATTTTTTGCCGTTAATGTTGCCCCCGCTTTTTTCAATATTTCTTTTAGAACCTATGCCATTACAACATTGCTAGGGATAATACCTGGAACTTTTGCTTTTAGCTTTTTAGGTGTTGGACTGGGCAGTGTTTTTGAGAGCCAGCACGTAGACTATCTTGCATGTTTACAAACAGATCATGCGGCTGATTGCAGGGTGGCCTTTGATGCGGCAAGCTTAGTTACAACTGAGCTGATCGCAGGCTTTACTTTATTGGGTGTTGTGGCTTTGATTCCAATCATGCTCAAGAAAATGAATGTTTTTAAGTCTGAATAATAACAAAATTACGATTAAGATTGAAGAGAATAGCTATGACAAAAATTCTTACCCCTGATTTATGTGTCATTGGTGCCGGTTCTGGTGGCTTGTCGATGGCTGCTATTGCTAGAGCCTTTGGCCAAACTGTCGTATTAATTGAAAAAGCTAAAATGGGGGGCGATTGTTTGAATTATGGTTGTGTACCCTCCAAAGCAATGATTGCGGCGGGTAAGGCAGCGCATAATGGCAAAACAGCAAGCTTTTTCGGCGTGGAATTTACAAAGCCAAAGATTGATTATCAAAAAGTCCATGATCATATTCATGACGTGATTGCTCAAATTGAACCCAATGATTCTGTTGAGCGATTTGAAGCCTTGGGAGTGCATGTGATCGAGGCTGCAGCTTGTTTTGAAGATGAGCAGACAGTGCTTGCAGGTGATTATAAAATTCGTGCTTACCGAACAATTATATGTACAGGATCTTCTGCCTATATACCGCCTATAAAAGGTTTGCAAAATACACCCTACCTAACGAATGAAACAATTTTTGATCTCAAAGAACAACCCGATCATTTGATTGTTCTTGGTGGCGGTCCCATTGGTCTTGAATTAGCGCAAGCACAGGTAAGGCTAGGGGCTAAAGTAACTGTTGTTGAAAGAGGAAAGCCTCTTGCAAAAGAAGATGCTGAACTCTCTGAAATTGTAATTGATGCTTTAACACAAGAGGGTGTCGAATTTTTAGATCAAGCAGAGGTGCAACAAGTAAGAAAAGAACAAAAGTCAATCATTGTAACATTGGAAAAAGAGGGGGAAGAGCAGGAGCTAGTCGCCTCTCATTTGCTTATTGCTACGGGCCGCAAAGCTAATCTAGATGGCTTGTCGCTAGATAAGGCAGATATTGAATATTCTCAAACAGGCATTAAAGTAGATGCAAAATTACGAACATCAAACAGAAAAGTATATGCCATTGGTGATGTAACGGGTGGGTTTCAGTTCACGCATGTTGCTAACTATCATGCTGGCATTGCATTTGGGGGGATATTCTTCAAAAGTCCCGGCAAGGTCAATAATGATATAATACCATGGGTCACTTATACTGATCCAGAACTAGCCCATGTGGGGCTAACTGAAAGCCAAGCAAAAAAAAGATATGGCGCCGCCATTCGCGTTTTGAAATGGCATTATGAGGAGAATGATCGCGCAAGAGCGGATAGGAAAATCCAAGGTGTTGTTAAGATTGTCTTAGGCCGAAAAGGTAAAATTTTAGGGGCATCTATTGTGGGCGCAAATGCTGGCGAATTGATCCAAATGTGGGTTTTAGCAATTTCAAACGGTTTGAAAATTGCTGCCTTTAGAAAAATGATATCACCTTACCCAACCTTATCTGAGGTAAATAAACGCGCTGCATTAACAGCTTATGCTGAAGTGCCGAAAAAGCCATTTGTAAGAGGCGTTATCAGCTTTTTGAAAAAACTTGGCTGATATATCTACAGCAAAATAATTGCTTGAATTGCTAGAATTGCCTTATAGCTTTAATAATGATTATATGCTTTATATAGCTATCAATAATGATATTTTTATTGGGTTAAGCGTGGATAAAAATAAGTTTAGGCGAGATATAAGCGCGCAGAATTCATATTTCTCGCGCCCTTTGCAGGAAAAAGCCCGCTTTGGTTTATCCTCTCAACTCTTATTGCTAAGTGCTATTGTAATTCTAATTATGGAAGCTGTGCTATTTTTTCCATCTTTAGGACGCTTTAAAAATCAATGGCTTCAAGATAAGCTCAATGACGCTGCTATCGTTGTGGTTAGTTTTAGCAATAGTCCTGCACAAATTCTTACGCCACGCACGGTCGAAAATTTACTATCTGATATTAATATTGAAAGCATTACTTTCAAAACAGCTGGCCAGTCTGAAGTGATTGGGAATGAAGCTGCTATTTTAAGCATTGATCATAATATTGATTTGAATAATCGCTCAATCATTAATTCAAGCTTTTTTGCGATTCAAATTTTATTCTCAGACGACATAAAAACACTATTTATCTCAGGCTCACCTAGTATTAACGCAGTTGATGAATTAGCGATTATCTTGGAAATTGAAAGTTTGAAAGCTGATATTACAGACTATAGTATCCGCATTGGTATTTTGTCGCTCATTTTATCTATAGTGACAGGGGGGGTAATTTATATAACAGTTTATACCAGAACTGTGCAGCCCCTTGAAAAAATGACCTCTCATCTTGTTCACTTTGCCAATGATCCAACCCAAACCACTGATTTAATATTTCCCAAAAGGCATGATGAAATTAGCCATATTGCTTTTGCATTAAATCACATGGCGCACGATATCCAATCTGCTCTGCAACAAAAAGAACATTTGGCAAGGCTTGGTTTAGCGATTTCAAAAATCAATCATGATTTAAGAAATATCCTTACGAGTACCCAGCTTATTTCAGATAGAATTTCAGATATAGAAGATCCAATGATCAGTAAGCTCGGTGGTCGTCTTGAAGTTACCGTTGATCGTGCCATTAGCTATTGTAATGATATGCTAAGCTATGGGAAATTAAGCGAAATTAAGGCTGTTATATCTGAAATAAGATTAGCTAGCTTTATTGATGATATTGCAGCTGATTTGCAAATTGATACAGACAAAAGTTTTAAATGGCATAATTTAGTTGATGAGGATGTCAATCTATATGCTGATCCCGATTTACTCTACAGAATAATAGTAAACCTATTGAAAAACGCTAAGCAAGCTATTCAAGATGACCGTTGCCCATTAGATGGCGATGAAAAATATATCGCGGTTATGGCGGAACATGATGACCAATATTTTAAAATCACAGTTACTGATAATGGTGTTACCATTCCTCATTTTTTGAAAGCAAATTTATTTGCAGCTTTTCACACCAGTGGCAAAGAAAATGGAACAGGTTTAGGCTTAGCTATCGCAAAAGAATTAATGCATGTCCAGCAAGGTGATATCATGTTTGATGATAGGGTCACTCAAAATGTAAAGATTGGGCAAGTGAATAAGCAATTTACTCTATTATTTCCGCTCGAAGCGTTAATCCAAAATCATTGAGCCTATTTATGGGTTGAAGTGTTTATTATGGCACCCTATCTAATCTATAGTGATGCTTGATAAATAAGGTCACTCTATTTGTTGCTTTTTAGGACATGAATTATGACAAGACTTTCTCAGCTTTCAAGCCCATTGCTATTGGGATTTGAAGAAATGGAACGCGTATTAGAGCGTATTTCAAAATCATCTGGGGATGGCTTTCCCCCTTATAATATTGAAAGAATATATTGCAATGAAAATGAATTGCCCAAATTGCGTATCACCTTGGCGGTGGCAGGGTTTGAAGAGCAAGATCTTGAGATTATAGTAGAAAGAAACCAGCTCTTGATAACAGGTCATAAAAAGCAAGAGGCTGAGAAAGATTATTTGCATAAAGGTATTGCTTTTAGGCAATTTAAAAAAAGTTTTGTGCTAGCTGATGGTATCGAAGTCACAGAAGCAAATTTACAAAACGGGCTCTTATCCATTGATCTTTACAAACCTGAAATTGAAACAAAAGCATTGAAGATCAAAATTAATACATAAAATTGCCATTATGATATTTTACAATAAACTTTAGATTCATATCGCGTTAACTTAGGATGCGCTATGATAAAGCAATAAATTAATCGACGGTGCTAAATGGAAGGGAAAAATATGTCGTTTAACCCTGAAAACTATAAAGAGAAACATGAATGTTTGTCCTTGGAAATGCATTCGTCAAAATTTGTCTCTCAAACAGAACTGCGCGAAATGGGCATGGCTAAATATGTTTACATAAAACCTATTAGTTACGAGACCTTGATTGACTGGACACAAGGCAGTATTGAGCTTGACCATTCGGCAAGTTATTTTGCGCTTTATGCCGCGGACGGGACACCTGTTATTGTTTCAGATGATCATGGCGCAGCATTGAACGAAGCAAAAGAGCGTGAATTGCAATTGATGCAATTGCATTAATTGCTTTCACTTTAAATCATAGCGATTTGATTTTTTACCTTTGACTATTTAAAAGACTTTTATCTATTCAAAATAAGAGGCTATTAAAGGCCTTTGGAAAAATGCAATCTATTAAAAACATAGATTTTTAAAAAATATTGCCATTGTTTTTTGATGATGCTTTTTTTAGATCACACCGCTTTTAATCCGATGTGATCCTATTTATAAAAAATCATTGTTTAGAACTGCACATTTGTATTTTGTCCATTCCTTATAGTGATATTTTGTCTTGGATTGCGCCTACCGCTAAGAAGAATGACTTCATATTTTCCTGGTTTTAGAAGATAATTGCTATCAATGCCTTCTTTAACGCTGATGCGGCGACTTTGTGAATCTAAGATAAGAAAGGCAGCTTCTTTGCCATTTTCAAGCTCATATTTACCAGTCCAATCAATGGATGCCTTGCCGGCGTCAAAATCAATTTTAATTTCATTGTCTGATTCTTTCATCACTTCAAATTTTTGAGCTGATGAAATATTTGTGTTTTCCATAGTGGTAAAGATTGTGTAGCTGCCTGGCGTTAGCTGAAGTGCTTCTAATAGTCCTTTTCCAGATAATAAGGGGTTTGTGCTTGGCGCTTCGTCATGGCTTCCTCGGAAAATACGATATAATAATGCACTTTTATCAATTGTGATTCCATTTGTGGCGACAGGAATGAAGCTAACTAAATTTGCACCAAAAATCAGTTTAATCGATTGCTTTGACTTAAGCTCAACGCGCACATATTCCGAGGCGCTATTTTCGTCTTTAGTTGCTGATATTCTATATTCACCCGGCGTTAGAAGAAGGTCAATTTGATCTTCAATCTCAATAGATGAGGCTTCTGTCGTTGTATTTGCCTCTTGTTTTTTCTCAACGATTAGGGTTGCGCCTGAAATTGGTTGATCTTCTTTGTCGACCAGTTTGACATTGACATTACCTGCATTAACAACGAAGGATTGAGTGACATTAACGCGGGGTAATATTGAAATATTTCTGTCAATCACATGGCCAAAATGCTTCATTTTAATTTTATACTCACCAGCTTCTAGGCGCAATCTCGGGCGGCTCGCATTAAAAAACTGATAGGCGACAAACTCGTTGTCAACGAGTTTATATATTTCCCATTCAAAAGGAGACTTGAGCGGCTTGCTATTTGAATCAATTCTAACATCAAGAAATAGATTTGGATTTTTAGCAGGAGCATAGGGGCGCGTTACAAGCGGAACAACAGCAGCTTCTTGCAAAGCAACTTTTAGCTCACTTGCCGTTGAAGCATTAAAGAGCTTGCCATTTGCATTAGCTGCGATACAAGCTAAATTCTCTTTTTCTTTATCGTTTAAACTAAGGCCAACAACATGGGCAGAAAGAATAAGCCCGCTTGCATTTATATCTTTTGCAATTTCGCAAATATTAGCGCCGCAGCTTTCTTCCCCATCTGAAATAAGAACAATTGTATTTTGCCCACCTAAATCATTAAGATAATCTGCTGCATGCTTTAAAGCGCCGCCGATTGGTGTTTTGCCTTTAGGATTAAGCTGTGTTAGTTTTTGCGCATCAGCAATGGTAAATTTCTTTTTTGGGTCATGTAATAACTCAATATCAGAGCAGCTATCTTTTGCCCTATGGCCATATGCCATCAGACCAACATGCGTGTTTTTTGGTAATTCTGGCACAACTTCGGTTAATATGTTGCGGGCTGATTCAATTTTTGTACTATTTTCAAGTTTTGCCCACATGCTACCTGAAGCATCGAGAATAACCATAATGTTGCTCTGATTTTCGGCATCATTAGATTGAGAAAAGCTGGATGAGGGGATCAAAAATAAGCTCAAAGCGCTCATGGCGAAGGCCATGGGCTTTAAAATAGACTTTTTCTTTGTTTTTGAAACTATCAATGTGGGATTAGATTTTATCATATTGACACCCATTGCCTTGCTCTATTTCGTTTTTATATATATGTATCTTAAGATGTAATTTGCTTGTATTTAAATCAATTTATATTAATTCTATATTGAATACTGCTTATATATTCGCTCAATGGCTAATGATTGATGAATTTTGTTTTTAGTTTGGCCTATTAATTAGCAATATATTTTATATACTCTAATTCAGACAATCGTCTTGTAGATTTCAAACCATTTATGACTTGAAATAGCTCATTAGCATCTGTTGCAACAAGCATGCTTTGGGTTAATTTGCTTGTATTTAACTCACCATTACGCTCTTTTATAATCAGCTTTTGTCCCGTTAACGCACGTTTTTCATTATTACTTAATATTCTAAATTCTTGAATGATTTTTTGAATTATGGCGTGGGAAGTTTGATTTTTCTGGCCTTTTTCAGCAAGCACGAAACGATAGAGTGTTTTATCTTCTTGTATGATACCCATATGAAAGGTCCATCCTTTTACAGAAGTTTGCGCGGTTGCCCTTACTGTTTTCCCCATTTGATAAGTTTTAAATTCTGAAATCTCTCCATTTTTAATCCATGAGCCAAGCATATATTCAGATAAGGTCCAGTTTTTTGGTATTGTATCTAAGTCGAAACGAATAATGCGCTCATTTGGTCCGCTCGCAAATACGGCATCAGGGGTGTTTTTTAACACATAATCTTTGGGGGCTTGAAATTGAATGCCTAATTTTTTGTGTAAGAAAGTTTGGCCTTTTATTAGTCCTTGGTTAGCATCATAGCCATAGGGGATGCCATTTATATGGGCTAGATATGTTTTGCGATCTATTTTCCCACCTGTGGGCAAGGTAGATATTCTATTCTCAGCTTTCGTGATGCGCTCTATCGTTGGAGGATGAGACCCAAAGAAAGCTTTTTCCTTATTGCCTTCACTAAAAGGACGGGTTTCTAGGTCAATCATGGCTTTTAAAGATTTTAAAAACCTTACAGCGCCTGATGGGTCATATCCCGCCTCTTGGGCAAGTGCTATGCCTAAGGCGTCCGCTTCAAGTTCTTGCTCTTGGGAAAAACGCGCAAAAGAAGCCTGTACACTTGCTAAGGAAATATTTGTTTCTTCCTCATTTGTAACCACCTCTGTGAGAACTTGTTTGACAAGTTTTGCTTGTTTTTCTCTTTCAATGCGTGCTGTTGCATGCTTTGCTAAGACATGTGAAATTTCATGGGCAAGAATAGCTGCAATTTCTGCTTCATCATTTGCTAAAGCGAGTAAACCTCGCGTAACATAAAGCCTTCCCCCAGGTAGTGAGAAAGCATTAATGGAGGGGGTGTCTAATATTGCTACTTTTTCTTTTGGCGGGATTACGCCTGAAATAACCCAAATTTTTTGAGCAATCCCTGTAAGATAGTTTTGTAAATTTGTGTTGGAATATATGCCGCCAAAATCTCGTTTTATTCGTCTGTCTTGGCGGGATAATTCGGACTTGCTAAATGCTTCGCTTTTTAACGGTGCAAGGGACATTTGCCCTGGATTCAGCAAGTCTTTATTGCCTGAAATACCAGTGCAGCTTGCTAAAAAAATGAGGCATAGGAGAACGCAAGCAATATAGTTATTGCTCAAAGCGCTTATGGCGCTTTTAAAAGTTAAATTTGCGTTTCTATTTTTATTCATTAAACTAAATCATTTGAAGGCTAGATACACTATATAAATGATCTTAAAATAAACTGTTAATTCAGGCGGTAATAATTATTGTTATATATTATTATATAAAATCAGAAAGAAAATGTTTAAAATATGGCAGGTGCGGGCGTTAATTATATCTTTTTCCTTTAATATAAACATCTATTTGTTCCCAATTTTCATTGAAAATATTGAAATTAGCGGCTGTATTTTCTTTTAAAGTAAAATCTTGGTCGTTTAGCCCTAAGGCATTTAATGGATTTAATGTGACCATTTTCAAAATATCAATGGGAGAGGCAATCTTATGATCTTGGCAATATTTCACCATTTTGGGCAAAGCAACATTTGCCCCTGCGAGTGTGCCATCCTCTAGCGTTAGCCTATCATGTTCATTCATGATAATACGATCATTGAGCTCAAAGTATGCTAATGATGTACCCAATGGTGCCATGGCGTCTGTAACCAGAAAAGGATTGGCCTGTTTGTTCAAAATTGAAAGGGCTAGTTTTAATGCGCCAGTATGGATATGATGACCATCAGCAATCAAGCCAATGTTGAGATTTTCATGGGTAAGCGCAGCGCCTACCAGCCCTGGTGCTCGGTGGGATAGACCACTCATAGCATTATAAAGATGGGTAACCCCTTTGACGCCAGCATTAAAATAGGCAATGGCTGTTTCATAATCACAATTTGTGTGTCCTAAGGAAAGATATATCCCAGCTTCTGCTAACATTTGAGTTTGTTGTAAGGTCACAGATTCTGGTGCGATTGTTAGTTTTAACAGGCCAACTTCTTCATGTGTTTTAATATAATAGATAAGGTCATCTTGGCTCATGGGGCGGATATGCTCAGGGGCATGCGCACCTTTTTTTGCAATGCTTACATGAGGGCCTTCAAGATGCAAGCCAATAATATTGCTGTGCTTACCATTCTCATTTTGAAACTGAACGACAGCTTCGCAGGCTTGTTTTAAAACAGTTGTTGAATCTGTAATCAGCGTTGGTAGAAAATAGTAAGTGCCCAGTTTAATTTGCGTTTCAGCCATGATTTGCAAGCATTCAAGACTTGGATCATTATTAAATTGTACGCCACCAAGTCCATTGACTTGAAGGTCTGTAAACAAGGGAGAGAGCAAATAGACGGCTTCTATTTGCTCTTGAAAATCTTTTTTGTTGATGGTGTTATAAGGGGCAATTTTTTCAAATTTCCCATTTTCTACACAGATGAAAATATCTTCAAATATGTCTTTGCCATCAAAAAAATAATGACATCGAAAATAGTGTTTATGCCTTGGTTTTGCGCTCATTTGGGCTTGCTCTGCTAACGAATTTAAATATTTTTGCAATTTATCTATAAAAATAACAGCGGCAAAGTCTATTCTTTTAGAAAGAAAACTGCTTTTACTGGCAAAATAATTTGTTTAAACGAAATGATATTTTTTATAATATAAATAAGGTTAATTTCCCCAAATTGATATATTTATCTGAAAAATAAAGATTATTTTTCACACATATTCCAAGGAAAAATAATATTTTCTTAGTCATTAGTCTCAATTTCAGCTTTTAACCAAGAAAGCGTTGCATTTTACTTGAGTGAAAAGCCTATCCGCGTTAATATTTTGTTAAGATAAATAAAAAGTAAACAAATGTATAATTGCTCGAAAACGAGTTAACAGGCGGCGTAGGTAGTATAATGTCTTGGAGAGTAGTCAGAATATTTGGCATTCTAGTCATAAGCTTAAGTTTATTTGCAGTAACGGGACTTAGGACAAATGCAGCACAAAGGCTGTATTTTTCTGATAGCGAGCTTAAGCAAGGCTTCGTATTGTCTGTATTTGGGAGTGAGTTTAATCAAAGCGATGAAGCTGATTTACGAGTGCGTAAATTTAATAAACCAATTTTATTTTACATTGATAATGAATCAGGCGAAAAGCCAACAGAAGTCGTTAAATTTATAAATTCATTAAGGCATATGGTGCCGACGTTAAGATATACGCTTACACCAGATCCAGCTGCTGCAAATTACCGTGTTCATCTTCTTGATCCTGAAAATTTATCTCAACACTATTTGGAGCGTAGGCAGCATTTAACGGGTCAGCTTATTACTTCGCAAAATGAATCTAATATTCAGTGTTTTGGTGAGGCTGGCGTTAATCAAAATTCTGAGATCTTATTTGTTGATGTTTTCATTCCGATGTATGATGATTTCAAAGAGCGTCGCAGCTGTATTGTTGAAGAAATTATGCAGGGTATGGGGCCTATGAATGATTCATCATTACTTCCATACAGCATCTTCAATGATGCGAATAACGATGTTATCTATGATGTCACTATTTTTGATTTATACATTATGAATATGCTCTATCACCCTGCAATTAGGCCTGGTATGCAGCGCAAACAAGTAATGCCTATTCTTTCTTCTGTTTTGCCTGTTGTTAAAAAGATTGTAAAATAAAATTAGCTCACGAAAAAGGATTTAGAAGTAAATTCACGGTTGCTAGAAAATTAAGTTGGTGTGCATTTTTTTGAATTTTGTATTTGCAACCAAAGTCCATCAGCTAACAAAAAATATCTCTTTCAAACAAGATTATAAAGAGATTTGATTATTAGCATATAGGTCAAACATCGGGTTACCCTTTAACTCAGAGGGTAATTTGCCACCAGTTGCCCAGTCCAACAGCTCCACCGTATGGACTATGGGCAGCTTGGTGCCCGTTGAGATTTGTGTGATACAGCCTATATTACCAGCGGCAATCGCATCTGGTTTTGTTTTCTCAATATTTTGGACTTTTCTTTGCTTTAGTTGCTCAGCGATCTCAGACTGCATAATATTATACGTACCTGCAGAGCCGCAGCATAAATGACCTTCAGCAATATTTTTTACTTTAAAGCCGACCTTCTTTAAAAGCTGTTTAGGCGTTTCTTTTATTTGTTGTCCATGTTGCATAGAGCAAGCCGAGTGATAGGCGATGACTTGATTATCAACATAAGCAGCAGGCTTTAATTCAATAGTATCTAAATATTCAGTGATATCCTTTGCAAGTGATACAATCGTCTTTGCTTTTGCAACATAGCTTGGATCGTCTTGTAACATGAATGCATAATCTTTGATCGTTGTGCCGCAGCCTGATGTATTGATTATAATGGCATCTATCTTTTGATTTTCAATAATATCATACCATAAATCGATATTATGTTTTGCTTGTGCCAGGGCTTTATCTTCCATGCCCATATGGTGCACAAGCGACCCACAACAGCCTTCTTTTTCTGCTTTGATCACTTCAACGCCGTGGCGTGTTAATATATTTATTGTTGCATCATTTGTTTGCGGTCTTAAGACAGGGTTAGCGCAACCATTTTGCATGATAACGCGGCCAGCGATTGCTTTATTTTCTGGACTGAATTTTACTTTGCTTTCTGATGGAGAGCGAGCTGGTATTAAAGAAGGGGTGAGGCTTATCATAGCCCCGATAGGCTTTAAACCCGGTAGTTTCTTGATGATAGGAGCGAGGGGGCGCATCAGCCACCCCATAAATAACGCATATCGAAAACGATTGGGGTAGGGAATAAGACGCGCTAAAAAATATCTTGTTACGCGGTCATGCAAAGGGCGTTTATAGGTTTGCTCGATATGGCTTCTTGCATGATCAATAAGGTGCATATAATCAACATCCGAAGGGCAAGTCGTTGTGCAAGATAAACAAGAGAGACATCGGTCAATATGGGTTGCAATTTCTTTTGAAGCTGGTTTATCATTTTCCAGCATATCTTTAATCATATAAATTCTGCCCCGAGGGCTATCAAGCTCATCATGCAGCAAAACATAAGTGGGGCAGGTTGCTGTGCAAAGTCCACAATGAATACAAGAGCGCAAGCTTTTTTCAGAAGCAGCAAGCTTGCTATTTTTTAGTTGTTCAGATGTAAACTGAGTTTGCATAGTCTTCTCTTATATATCTTGATAGAGTTTGCCAGAATTTAATAGATTGAGGGGATCAAAACTCGCCTTTATCTTTTTTGACATCAGAGCAAGCGCAGGATCTAAGGGTTGAAAAACATTAACTTTCTCACGATCTGATTTCGGCGCTTTAATTAATGTGATATTAGCTTTAATTTTACGGAGGGCATGCTGGATCGATTTTTCACAGTTTTGCGTATTTTCATTTTCAAAACCAAGCCAAATTAAACCGCCTGACCAATCTAAGAAAAGTTTTACCTTTTCTTGTCCTTGTTCTAGGCGGGTTATGAATTTAGGGGCATCGGTTGGTCGCATTGATAAGCGCCATATGCTGCCTTTTACCGTTCGTACGGGTGATAATTCCTGTATGTCTTTCCACCTTGCTTTGCTTAATTCTGCCACAAGCTGTTGCGGTTCAGAATGTTTTCTAAATAGCGATGCAAGCTTTTTGCTTCTATAATTTAAAGAGTTGTCAAACCCTTCTAATCTTAAGAGCGCCTCCCAGCTGCCATCTTGTTTGGGGATTGCAGCAGCAGCTGTTATATCAAAAGCTTCGCCCATGGCTGTGCACAATATATCTACTGCATCAGAATGGTTAGCAATGTTGAAGATAAGCGTTGTTTGGCTTGGTGAGATAGGCTGAGTTTTAAAGCTTACATGGGTGATAGCGGCAAGCGTACCATAAGAGCCTGATAAAAGTTTTACAAGATCATAACCCGTGACATTCTTCATAACTTTGCCACCGCTTTTAAAGGCAATACCTGCACCATTTACGCCTTTTATACCAATTAGACTATCCCTCAATGTCCCTGTTTTCAGGCTTCGACTACCTGATAAATTCATCGCAGCCGCCCCACCAATTGATCCTGTGTCATGGGAGCCAAACAGAATATTGAGCCTGTAAGGTTCAAAGCTCAATTCTTGATTTTTTGCATGTAAACTTTGTTCAATCTCTTCTAACGGCGTGCCAGCATAGGCCTCAATAACCATTTCATTTGGGGTGTAATTTGTGATGCCAGAAAGCGCCTTTAGCGACAAAGACTGATCAGCCTCAACAGGTCTGCCGACTTGGTGCTTCGTCCCATGCCCTATAACATAGAGCTTTTTATTGTCTTGATAAGCATCTTGTATAGTTTTTATAACTTGAGCTTCACTATTGGGTTGAAAAATCATAAAAATATTTTCTTAATTATAAAGGACGGGTCGGATTTCAAGGGGGAAGACTTTTGCGGGGTTTAACAGCCATTGCGGATCAAGCGCAGATTTAATGCCCATTTGTTGATTGAGATCATCGATTGTGAATTGATAGGTCATTAAATCTCGTTTTTCAATGCCGACCCCATGCTCCCCTGTTAAACAACCGCCAACATCAACGCATAGTTTTAAAATGTCAGCACTACATTTTTCTGCACGAAGATTGCTATCTGCATCATTGGCATCAAACATAACAAGCGGATGCAAATTGCCATCCCCCGCATGGAAGATATTTGCAACTGATAAATCATAGCTTTTCACAATTTCGTCAATCCTTTTTAAAACAAAGGGAAGCTGGCTCGTAGGGATTGTACCATCAATGCAATAATAATCTGAAATGCGTCCCATTGCGCCAAAAGCTGATTTTCTTCCTTTCCAGATAGCGGCAGATTCTGCTTCACTATTACTTTGTTTAAACCGTGTTGAGCCATTTTTGCGTGCGATATGAACCATTTTTTCTAATAGTTTTTCAATTTCAAAATCACTGCCTTCAACTTCAATTATAAGCAAAGCTTGAACATCCATCGGATAGCCTGCTTGGGCAAAATCTTCACAGACTTGTATCGCTGGTTTATCCATATATTCTATGGCTACGGGGATGATGCCATGGGCAATGATATCCGCAACGCAGGCGCCCGCTTCTTCCGCGCTATTAAACCCGAACAGAGCAGGTCTTGCGCCTTCAGGCTTGGGTAAAATACGGACTATAGCCTCTGTTATAATAGCGAGCTGCCCCTCAGACCCTGTGAATAATCCCAACAAATCATAGCCTTGGCTGTCCATGTAAGGGCCTCCAATATCAATGATTGTGCCATCGATGAGGACAGCTTTTAAGCCAAGTAAATTATTCGTTGTTACGCCATATTTAAGGCAATGGGCGCCCCCTGAATTCATGGCGATATTGCCTGCAAGTGTACAAGCAAGCTGGCTAGAAGGGTCCGGTGCATAGAAAAAATCATCGCTTTCAATATGATGTGTGATTGCAAGATTAGTAATGCCCGTTTGCACTCTTGCATATCTATTTTTATAGTCTACTTCCAGCATGTTTGACATTTTTGCCAAGCCAATAACCACCGCATCCTGCGTCGGCAATGCACCGCCGCAAAGCGATGTGCCTGCCCCACGGGGAATGATTTTAACTTTATGCTCGGAGCAAAATTTTAATATTTCAGAGACCTGTTCCGTTGTTTCGGGCAATACAACGACTAAGGGCATTTGTTTATAGCTTGTTAATGCGTCCGTTTCATAAGGTCGCATGCCATCCTCAGCCGTAATTATATTCTCAGCTGGCAGCATGTCCTGCAAAGCTGAGATAATCATATCTCGCCTGTTTAGGATATCATGATCTGCCTTAGGCATTTTGATATGCATGTGCGCGCTTCTCCACCCGTTTATTTTAATTAAGTTTATATCAAAACACCTCAAAAACAAGGGTTTAAATTTCTTAGCTTTTTTAATTCTTTTAAAAAAATAAGCCTTTCGCTCGATATAGTCTTGCTTAAAGCTGCAAATCAATGTATGGCTAAAAATCTTATGCGGGTGTAGCTCAATGGTAGAGCCGCAGCCTTCCAAGCTGAAGATGAGGGTTCGATTCCCTTCACCCGCTCCAAATGCTGTTAAGCAATTGTTTTTATTAGAAGTTGCTGAAAGCGATGGTTTTTGCTTACAAGTCCTCTGTACAAATAATATGCCGCAGGATATGAAAAAGAAATTATTATATTCCCAAACATGCTATAATAAATATGGATTCTCGTTAACGTAACCGAAGACGTATCAGAGACTATTGCGCTATATTAGAGAAGCGGATTTCTTTTGGCGAAAATTTAAATCTTTTGCGAAAACTATCAGAGAAATGTGAAGGTGTTTTAAATCCAGATTCAAATGCAATTTGTGAAATTTGCATATCTGTTGTTTGTAATAAGGCAAGGCCATATTCTAATCGCATATTGTGCAGTATTTTTGAAAAATTATGACCATCTTTTGCAAGCCAACGCCGCATCGTTGCTTCACTCATGCCAAAATGATTGGCTGCTTCTTTTGCACTCCACTCATAGCTTAAATCAGTTTCTAGCAAATGTCGGAGCTTGCTGGTTGGTCGATCTTCAATTTTCGTTGGTATTTTATATCCCATATCGCGCAACCAAATGAGAGGCTCACGCAAACGATGATTTTTGATAATGTCTGGTAAATCAGGATTAGAAACCGTTTCATGAATAAGACTAAGTAAGTTGGAAAAAAGCGTTTCTTCTCCATCAATAATTTGTATGTGCGGGATATTTTTTTCTTGAGGTTGGGTTGCTGATGATAAAAATATATCATCTATAATGTGTTGAGGGAAAGCCATTCCTGTAGCTTGATATTTATCATTTATAACAGGGTGGTTTTCCATTGTAACAATAGATCCTGTTGAAAAAATGATTAAATCACCTTCATAGCCAATCATTGGCTTTTGCTCAGAATCCATTACATGTTTTTCACCTTTTTGAATAAAGAATAAACATGTTTTGTGGAAATAAATATCAGTCAATGCTGCATTTGTTGCTTGAGAAATGGTAAAAACATCAATTTCTATTTTATTGTAATTACACAAAATATTAATCCACTATTATTAAAAATTTTAGGCTCCAAGTCTAACCTCAGAGCCTAAAAAACAATATAAAACTAATAGTTTAAAAGATCATAAATCTCTATTCATTGTATATGTTCCCATGTGGCTGGCTTGAGCAAGAATATTATCTTTCATTGCCTCAATAACATCGGCTCCAGTGAACGCACCTGTTAATGGCAGTGATTCAACTGATAATGCATAAATAGTAAAGTGATAATGGTGCATGATGCTATCATTCCAAGGAGGACATGGGCCATCATAGCCACCATAATCTCCGCCCATGTCAGGATCGCCAGCGAACCAATCTGTATAGCTATTAATGCCAGTCATGCCATAAGGCTTAGCAGCTGGTGTTTTGCCTTTTGGTGTAACCTTGTCACTATCCGCGCCTTCAGCAATATGATTTATGTTATTTGGAATATTAACAACAAGCCAGTGATAAAAGTCTACTCTTGGTAATTCTTTCGGCACTGTTTTACCTTCTTGATTAACGTCATCTCCTGAAGATGGTACATCTGGATCATGACAAATTAATACAAATGATTTTGTATCGGCAGGTGCTCCTGACCAACTAATTTCGGGGTTTATATTTTCAGATAGCTCAAACCTTCCTGTTGTAGGTATTTTGCCAAAAGCAAATTTAGTCGGAATAGGTTTGCCATTTTCCCATGCTGTGATCTTTATTTCCATGTTTTCTAGTCCAATTTAAGATGATAATTATATATGAAGAGATAAGATGCTTAAAGAGCGCAAGGGCTCTCCTCAGTACCCTGTTCACCAAAGTCTAGCGATTATAAACAGCTGTTATTGATGTTTTAGAGATGCTATTAGCATTGACTATATATCCTGCTAAGGCATTGCTTACCGTGCTATCAATATCTAATTTTTTATCTAAAGCATGTAATGTGAATATGTAACGATGAACTTCTCCTGGTGGCGGGCAAGCGCCCCCAAAGCCAATTGCGCCATAATCGTTCGTCAGTTCAATAGAGCCGTCAGGCATTGTTTTCCCCGCTTCTAAACTTGTTGTATCAGCAGGAATATTAAATGCAAACCAATGCCACCAGCCAGAACCTGTTGGGGCATCGGGGTCGTAAGCAGTAAGAGCAAAGCTTTGAGTCCCTTCAGGCGCATCTGACCATGTAAAGCTAGGTGCAATATTGCCGCCTTCACATCCAAAGCCCTTGAATACATGTTCATTTTTTAGCTTAGAGCCTTCACTAATATCCGGGCTACTAAGCGTGAATTTATCTGCATTAGCAGAATGAACTAAAGAGCTGACTGCAAACAGAGCCCCTATAATAGCTTTATACTTCATAGAAAATACCACTTTATATTATTAATTACGCATATAAAGCTAATATAAATTGAAAGAGAAAACTTTCTTTTGGAGCTCAAATAATGTCAATAAGCAATCATTTTTAATCTTCAGCAGGAATTATCTTAAAATTTTATTTTCTCTAAATAGAATTTTTATAATAAAATTCTTAGAAACTGTGTTGCATATGTTTCATCCTTATGCTGGGCATAATTATTTTATTCTCGTTTATAGTGTAATCTGTTGGTGCAGAATGAATTAAATAATCACATCCTGACCCTCGGGGCATGAGATAAAACAGAATACATCTTATGAGTGATAAGAATAAGTTATTATACTATAATTTGGTATGATGTTAAAATTTCGAACTTTTTTGAGCGAATTTGAAAAGTCTTTCTTCCTTTACGTCATTTATGTTTCGAATAAGTGAAATATACTATTTTAAATATAGTATTATTAGGGCAATTTTTAAGAAACAATAAAAACATATAAATCAAGAATACAGACTTAGTATAACTTGATAGTTCTTGAAAGCCCTTGTGAGTAAACAGGTAAGAGGCGTATCAATGACAACTAAAAGTGAGACAATTTACAATCAGAATAATTTTAATAACGAAATTACAGATATAGGACATTATTCAATATTAGCCTTGCATGGTAGAGGTAGTAACACAGATATTACTCAATTGCAAGTTAATAATCTTGGGTGGAAGTTTAAAAAAATTCACTATGTTGAAGGGTCTGTCTCATCAGAGAATCCAGGACTAGGAATAGAGGGAAATACTCAAGCAAATTGGTATTCATGGATACCAGAATTTCAAGATATAGATGGTTTCAATGAAAACACATGTATTGAATTATTATGTGATGCTCTTGAACCTAGCTTAATGGCTGTCTTACAAAATGGGCCATTTAATTTTATTTATGGGTTTAGTCAAGGGGCTGAAATTGCTTCACTATTAAATAAATTACCACAATATCCGCAACTTATTAAATGCTTTCTACAAAGGGGTTTTCCTTTAGACGAAAGATTTTTTGAAAAAGCTCATTTGTTTAATGCAGCTATTTTTGCAAATGCATCCCAAAATGACCGCATAAGAAAACTTATTTTAAAAGCAAAATTAAAGCCAGTTCATCTAGACCCTGCATTATTTAGTAGTCTTCATTTAATTGGTTTATCTGATCCATTAAGAGCGGATTCAGAAAAATTTTGTGTTCAAGCCAATAATGGACGCTCGGATGTGATTTATATGGAAGCCGGTCACGAGGTTATTCTACAGCCAGAGCAGATAGAGACTTTATCAGATTGGATTAAAGGCCAATCCCATGATATGTCTTACCAGCTATCTCCGACAACTAATTTTAAAACAAGCCTTCATTCGGATCGTGAGATTGCCCAATTTTTTCAAATCGCGCAAGTCTCTACGCATCTTCCCTCTATCGCAAATACAATCTTAGAGGCTTTGCATACTCCAGCGCCTGAAACGCCTTTTTTTCATAAAGCAGGTGAAGCAGATCATAAATATTCATCTACATATGGTGATTTCATCTCTTTTATTGAAGGTGGAGAGGGAGATTTACGCAGAATCGGTGTTTCTGCAGGGCAAAAAGTTGCCTATGTAGTTCCCAGTAGTGGCAGTATTTTATCAGCCTCTATTTTTCTCACTGTAAGTTCGCAAGCATGTGCCATTCCAGTTTCTCCAACGCTTACTCAGCATGAAGCAAGCATTGCGCTTAACCAATTTAATCCTGATCATATCATTGTTTTTGAAGATATTTCTTGTGCTGGCGTTATTGCTGCATTAGATGAATTCAATCTTGAAGATAAAACAATAGATGTCCATTATGCCAGAGAAACAGAAACTTATTTCTGTTTTAACGATAGCAAGTCTGATTTCCAAAAATTGGAACCATTGCGTAGTAAAGCATCGGAAGAAGTTTTGTTATTAAGAACATCTGGTACGACGTCGCTTCCTAAGATTGTTCCATTGCGGCAGATTGATCTAATGCAAAATGCTTTTATTTTAGCGGAAGGCATTGGGCTAAAATCTTCTGATGTCACTTATAGTGTTATGCCTCTTGATCATATAGGTGGCCTGTCAGCTTCTCTTTTAAGCACAATTGTTGTTGGAGCCTCGATTGTATGTGATGAGCAATATTCACCTGAAAAAATGGTAGATGCATTGCTGCATTCTAATCCAAAACCAACTTGGTATTCAGCAGTTCCGACAATTCATAATGGGACACGCAACTATATTCAAAATAATCGCCCTGATTTATTGGATAAAAATAATTGCCTCATAGGACATAATTTACGTTTCATTCGCTCTGGAGCTGCAGCTTTACGACTGCCAGATCAAAAAGCACTGCAAAATCTTTATAGCTGCGAAGTCATTACAACTTATAGCATGTCAGAGCAAATGCCAATTTGCCAACCCGCTATTGTGGAAGATAGCTGGCATCAAGAAGATAATGCTATTGGCGTTCCTGTAGCGGCATCTGTTGCTATTGTTGACCCGAATAATTTAATGCCACTTCCTTTTGGAAAAATAGGTGAAATTTGTATTCAAGGGGATAATGTTTTTTCTGGATATCAAGATAATGAGCCGGCAAATTTAGAAGCTCACTTTCTTCTCAGGCTCTCACGGGATAGCCAAGCAAAATATTGGTTTAAAACCGGTGATTTGGGTGAAATGAAAAAAGACGGAACCATTTTGTTGAAAGGCAGAAATAAAGAATTAATTAAAAGAGGAGGCGAACAAGTTTCTCCTTATGAAATTGAGGATATGGTTCGAAAATTAGATCTCATAGAGTTAGCGATTTGTTTTGGTATCCCGTCAGATATATATGGAGAAGAGGTTGGTTGTGCGATTGTTTTATCTTCTAAAGCGGAAGGCATGTCAGAAAGAGAGGTCAAAATAGAATTAAATAAAATTCTACGCAAAAATAATCTTTCAAGCTATAAAATACCTTCCACTTGGGAAATTGTAAGTAAAAATGATTTGCCTAAGACAAAAAACGGAAAATATATAAGAACACGCTGTGCAGAAGCTTTGGGTCTTCCTAAAAAGCAAGAAAGAAGCGCCAAGGATAAGCCGCCTCCCATTCACATATCATCTCATAAACCTCATATTGATAATTCTGCTATGGCAGGTTTACGGTTTCTATTGGCTTGCTATGTTATGTTTATGCATATTGGCGCATCAGACTCATGGGATATGATGTCTAATTTGCGTCAATTCCCATGGCATGTGCATATGTTTTTTGCCGTTGCAGGTTTTTCTCTTGCTATTACAATGCCTCCGAGCATACCGAAAAAAGGCGCCTTTATTTTCTCGCGCATTATGAGTTTTTATCCTTTATATATTGTCGCAATAGGGTTTAGCCTTGTTAATCTATTGGCATTTTGTCAGCCGTCCAACTTTAGCTCTCAGTTTAATTGGATAGGTGGATTAACCCCGCAAGGCCATTGCCATGGAACGCCTTTATTTCAAGATAATTGGTCGTTAAATCTAATATCAACTTTAATAATCCATTTGACTGGCTTACAGGCATCACCATTATGGCAAGCCTCTTGGTGGATGGGTTTTTATCTGTGGTTCATTTCCATGTATATTCAATGCATTGTTATGTTTCCATTTTTCTATAATATATTACAGAAACTACGTGGAGAAACCAAAAAACTCATTTATGTGACATTAGGATTGCTAGCAATTAGCACCTGTATTTTAGTCAGTTTTTGGACATTTTATGCAGTATCAGCGCCAGGATATGGACTTTATGATCCAGAAACAGGAATGAGACTTGCATTAGACGCTGAGCAAATTGCAGAAGGAGCAAAAGCTAATAAAACTATTTTGAATTTTTATCTTTTTGCACCATTTTGGGCTCTTTATTTCCTAGCAGGTGCAACAGCAGCCTTCATATATGATGCTATAAGACCAAATGAGTGGAATAGCAAAAAAATATGGGGCGTGATTGCTGATGTAATAACTTGCATCATTATTGGCCTAAGTATTTTACAAGTTATGCAAGGTTATATTTCAGGAACCCACGCGCAACTTCCCTTAACCGAGTATTTTATGCGACCAGATGCTGCTAATCAGCTTACTGATCCTGCGGTTGTGAACAGACTTTGGGATAATATTTATCCTCGTCTCTTTGCTCCTCTAACATTGTTATGGATTTTTGCCATCGCAACGGGGCAGGGCATAACGGCATGGGTTTTAAGGAAGCCATTTATTGCAAAAACCTTAGCGCCAACTGCCTTAGGATGTTTTCTCTTCCATCAAATGGTTGCTCAGTGGTATTATGCGATTACAAGAGATGGTGTTTTATGGAATTGGTGGGATGATCAAAAAACATTTTACTGGTTTAGCCCTAACCCTGTTCCAGTGGAGTGGTATGAATATTTCTATATTGTTGGTTTAGTGGTTCTTTTCACAAAAGCGATTGAACCTGTTGATCCAATGTTGCGCCAGTTTGCAAATAAAGCTTTAATCTTTGTGAGATTAAAACAAGCACCAGCAGATATAAGTGAAAAATCCTCTCTTGATCTTGTCTTAAACAGCGTGGAAGACATTACAGGCTTACCGCCAGAAGCTTCTGATAGTTTACAAGAATGTGGATTAGCATCGTTAAGCTTAGTGCAATTTATTAGTAATTTAGAAAATGCAGGAAGAGAAAAGATCCAAATTGCTTTAGAGGATATTCTTGCTGCTAAAAATCTAATGGATATTGCAGTTTTAATAGATAAAGAAAAAATAAATGCAAGCACATAGATTGAATTTTTATATTTTTACTTAAATAATTATAGTCAGGGTTTGAGTACTCTGACTATATTTTTATATTGGATATTTATTTTGTTTAATAATAATGAGATAGCCGCTTGCTATTGGCTCAAACATGAAAATATGAAGGCCTTAAACAAGGGGTTCATCAAGAATATACTGAGCGAGACAGAGTATCAAAAAGCAAATCGTTTGAAAAATGAGCCGCAGAGAATTTACATAATATCTCGAATATTTCTAAGATTATTGCTTAGCCACCATTTTAATTATCCCCCGCAAAGATGGAGGTTTAAAAGTCTGGAAAAAGGCAAGCCAATCTTAGATATGCCAGAGTTAGATGAACCACTATATTTTAATATTTCTCATTGCAATCACTATTGCGCGATTATTCTTTCTCAAAAATCACCTGTTGGCATTGATACGGAGAAAATAAATAGGGATTTCCCCATTGATACAATTCTCCCTCGCTTATCCTCTGACGAAAGAAGCCATATATCTTCATGTAACCCTGAAGAAAAACATGTTGATTTTTTTAGAATATGGACCCTTAAGGAGTCGTTTTTAAAGCTTATCGGGCAGGGGTTATACTATCCTTTAAATAAATTTAGCATAGGGCTTGATCCAATTTTATTATCCTTGTGTGAAGAGAGCCAAAATCAGCTGTTATATTTAGAGGAGAGTAATAGCTTCTTAGATCAGGTTGTTTTTCATCAAAAAATATTACCAACAAATCAAATTATCTCCACGGCGATTGTCATAGATAATCCTATGATAGAGCCCAAAATGACTTGGAAGGAAGCGAAGCTTATAGAAGACCAGCTTTGCGTTTAGATTT
>WTKA01000036.1:0-4476 GCA_011524605.1 Hyphomicrobiales bacterium
CAAGCTATTTAATTGCGTAACAACTAATTTCTTTCTTTTTCATATTTTCACAAATTTCTTTTGCCAACTTCTCGGAAAGCCCAGCGAAACGCGCTCTATACAATGTTGTACCGCTTTTATTCACAGACGGCGTTACATCTTTAGCAGCGCTTAATGCACTTCCCATTTTATTTCTAACTTCTGAAAGCATCTTCCCCGCTTCAACCTTTGATTTCACGGCGCCAATCTGAATTGACCATTCCGGCTCAGTTTTAGTGATTGGCGTTACACTCGCAACCTTAACTGATGAGCTTGGGGTAATGGTTTTTGGCTTAGGCTGAGGCACAGCTGCATAGCTTAACAATAAATTCTGAGGCTTGGGCTGCGGTTTTTTCGTTACCGACTTCGCTTTTTTTATACCGTAATCAAGTAGACGGACCATCTCAGTATTACGTGTTGTTCCTGTCTTACCCCCCATAACAACGGCAATGACATGCTTATTCCCCACGCGCTTAGAAGAGAGCAAATTATAACCTGACGCACGGATATAACCTGTTTTTATACCATCAACGCCACTAATTGTACCGACGAGCTTATTAAAATTCTTATAGGTTCTGCCTTTATAAGTAAAAGTTTGCGTTCTAAAATATTTAATATATTGAGGATAATCGCGATACATAGCGCGCCCAAGCGTCACCATATCTTTCGCTGTTGTTCTTTGTTGACTATCAGGCAAGCCATTAGCATTTCTAAAAGTTGTGGCTTTCATCCCCAAGCTATGAGCTGTTCGCGTCATGCGCTGGGTAAATTTCCATTCAGTGCCTGATATATGCTCTGCAACGGCAACAGCCACATCATTTGCAGACTTCACAACCAACGCTTTAATGGCATCTGAAGCTGAAATTGTATCACCAATTTTCATCGCAAGTTTTGAAGGTTGCTGCGCTGCACCTCTTTTTGTCATGCGAATGCGCGTATTTAAATTCATGCGCCCTGCCTCAATCTCTTGAAGCATAAGATATATTGTCATAACTTTTGTTAAAGAAGCAGGATAGCGATAGCGTGTTGATGATCTAGAATAAAGCACCTTACCCGTGTTAGCATCAACAACATAAGCAGCATCTTTGCCAGGCACGCCCTTGGCTGCATATGCCGACTGTGCTGAAAATAAAATTAAGAGAGAAAAGACGACAAGCAAACTTATTTGCTGAAATTTCAATACTAAACGCATTTACGAACCTAACTACTTTAATTGATGCGGACACCCCGAACACAAACAATTTAAAACAAAATATACCAATAAAGTTACCGTTGCTTTAATAAAAATAAATTTTCACTAAAATATGACCTTTACAATAAAAGATGTTTTTTACTGAGAAAAACGCACTGGATAGATTGGGAAAAAATTAACTTTTTTATAAAAAGAAGCAAAATTCATTACTATTTTGCAATTTATGTCTTTTATTTTTTTTCAAACTTCTTATCATTATTAAAATAGATATTTTATAATCGAGTAACTCTAAATCTGCTTTTAGGGAAAATCTTCTAACAGTTTAATCTTATTCAAGATTAGAAATTTAATATGACAATAAGTTGAAATGCAAAAATATAAAACCACATCGAGCGACGATAACGATCATAATGAAGGCGATGACCCTGATATAGGGATTGTAACAAAAACAAAAGAAAAATTGCAAAAGCCAAGCCAATATCGCGTTTTGCTTTTGAATGATGATTACACACCGATGGAATTTGTTATCTTAGTCTTAGAAAGCTTTTTCAAAAAAAATAGAGACGAAGCGACAAAAATCATGCTTCATGTGCATCACCATGGTGTTGGAGAATGTGGCATATATAATTATGAGGTTGCAGAAACAAAAGTCACTCAAGTTATGGATTTTGCACGTCAAAATCAACATCCATTACAATGCGTCATGGAAAAACAATAATACTAAACGAAATCGTATAAAAGCTAAAAGAGTTCGTATAAAAGGAGAATGGTTTGCCATCTTTTTCAACAAAACTAGAAGAAGCGCTTCGTCATGCAATGGACTTTGCTAATGAACGCAGTCATGAATATGCAACTTTAGAGCATTTACTCTTAGCTCTTTTAGAAGATCCAGATGCTTTAAATGTACTAAATGCATGTGATGTTGATATTAATAGTTTACGCAAATCACTAACAAAATATATCGATGAAGACTTAACCCCTCTTGAAAATATAGAGGCAGATGCCGCTCAACCCACAGCTGGTTTCCATAGGGTTATACAAAGAAGTGTTGTGCATGTGCAGTCCTCAGGTCATGATCAGGTAACCGGCGCAAATGTCCTTGTCGCGCTATTTGCGGAAAGAGAAAGCCATGCTGTTTTCTTCTTACAAGAACAAAATATAACGCGCTATGATGCTGTGAAATATATTTCTCATGGCATTTCAAAAAGAGCTGACCTATCCGAACCGCGCACAATAAAAGGCGAGAATGAAAATGAATCAAATTCAGAGATGAATGAAGAAGCATCTAAGACTTCAAAGGCGCTAGATAACTATTGCATTAACTTAAATGAAAAAGCAAAAGAAGGTCAGATAGATCCACTAATTGGTAGGCAACAAGAAGTTGAGCGCACCATTCAGGTTCTTTGCCGTAGAAGCAAAAATAATCCGCTTCTTGTTGGAGATCCCGGGGTTGGCAAAACAGCTATTGCGGAAGGACTGGCGCGCCGTATTTTTGAAAATGATGTCCCAGAAATATTAGAAACAGCAACTATCTATCAACTTGATCTTGGTGCGCTATTAGCGGGAACACGCTATAGAGGTGATTTTGAGGAGCGACTTAAAGCTGTAATTGCTGAGATTGAAAAAATTGAAAATGCTGTCGTTTTCATTGATGAAATCCATACAGTTATTGGCGCAGGAGCAACAAGCGGTGGCGCAATGGATGCCTCTAATCTTTTAAAGCCTGCTTTAGCAAATGGTGAATTGCGATGCATAGGGTCGACAACCTATAAAGAATATAGACAATTTTTTGAAAAGGATCGCGCTCTTGTTCGTCGCTTCCAAAAAATTGATGTTGCTGAGCCAACAATTCCAGATACTATTAAAATTCTTAAAGGCTTAAAGCCTAATTATGAAGAATATCACAATGTGAAATTCACTAATGATGCTATTCAAGCGGCTGTTGAACTGTCTGCAAAATATATCAACGATCGGAAGCTGCCTGATAAAGCAATTGATATCATTGATGAAAGTGGTGCAGCACAAGCACTCATTCCAGCATCAAAGCGCCGTAAAACAATTGGCCTGAAGGAAATTGAAGACACAGTTGCAAAAATAGCACGTATTCCACCAAAATCTGTTTCTAAATCAGATGCAGAAGTCATGGAAAATCTTGAGACAAATCTAAAACGCGTTGTTTATGGACAAAATGAACCTATTGAACAATTAACTGCGGCAATAAAACTTGCTCGTGCAGGCCTTCGTGAACCAGAAAAACCAATAGGGTCTTATTTATTTACTGGTCCTACAGGGGTTGGTAAAACAGAAGTCACAAAACAGCTTGCCTCCGTATTAGGAGTTGAATTGCTCCGTTTTGACATGTCTGAATATATGGAACGCCATTCTTTATCGCGTCTGATTGGTGCGCCTCCAGGATTTGTTGGCTTTGATCAAGGTGGTTTATTAACCGATGGTGTTGATCAAAACCCCCATTGCGTTTTATTGCTTGATGAGATTGAAAAAGCGCATCCTGATTTATTCAACCTATTGCTGCAAGTCATGGATCATGGCAAGCTAACTGATCATAATGGCAAGCAGGTTGATTTCAGAAATGTGATTTTAGTAATGACATCAAATGCCGGCGCCTCAGAAATGGCCAAAGCACCGATGGGCTTTAACCGTGTAAAGCGCGAAGGAGATGATGAAGAGGCCGTGAATAAAATGTTCACACCTGAATTTAGAAATCGCTTAGATGCCATCATTCCATTCAGCCCTCTTCCTATGGATGTTGTGCATCATATTGTTGATAAATTTGTCTTGCAATTAGAAGCACAGCTTGCTGATAGAAATGTTACGATTGAGCTTGATGAACCATCGCGCAAATGGCTTGCTGTTAATGGTTATGATGAGAAAATGGGCGCACGTCCTTTATCACGTCTCATTCAAAATACAATCAAACGCCCTCTTGCTGATGAAGTTTTATTTGGTTCATTGAAAAAAGGCGGCACTGTTTGTGTCACATTAGAAAATGAAAATGATAAAAATAACCCATTCATTCTAAAATTTGAGCAAGAACCCGTCAAAGCACCTGCCCCACCTTCAAAAGCAAAAGCTAGTAAAAAAGCTACAGTACCGAGGGTTGCAGCTAAAAAAACTCCAAAAGGCAAGTCTGATCTTGAGGCCGCTGAAAAATAAGGCTTAAACAAAACCAAGGCTAGTTTGTTTTATGTCTTTTAATTTTTAAGTTATGTAGTCCATAAAGCATTATAATAACATTTCATAATTTA
>WTKA01000036.1:4576-10409 GCA_011524605.1 Hyphomicrobiales bacterium
GGACCTATTAGCTTAGAACCTTAAAGCTTACTCAAAGCCTATTGCTTTGATTGGATTTTATGTAAAATTTTACATAAGTTTAAGTGATTAAATTGTGCGTTTAATACCCATGTTTATTTCATATTTTGCAACATTTCTTAGATATTCTGTCAGATCAAATATTCATTATGTGTGAGGAATATATTATGACTTTATCAAATTTTGAAACCACATATGCAGGTGCTAAAACAAATATTGGTGATGTCAACATTCCTATTTTCACGTCTGATTTCAATGGATTTGCAGATGATAACTACACGCTGCAGTTCAGTTTAATAGATGCTCAAAATCTGGTCAGCGCTGGCGGAGGCTTTACACCTTACACATCTTACCTAGAAACTGATGATTTTGGTGCTTCAGGCTTTACTTTCGGGTATAATAGCCTTGAAAGCCAATTTGAGTTTCACACTATTGCTGGAGATATTGTAAGTTTCGATGCTTCTTCTATTGATATGCAAAGCGATGCGCCACACCACTTTGCTTTTAGTGTTGATGAACAAGCGGGGCAAATTAATTTACATGTTGATGGTAATGATCTTGGTGGAACCAGCTTAACAAATGGCATAAATTTTTCAGGTGGTGGTGACCTTGTCTTTGGGCAATCTTTGACAGACTTTTCATCGAGCAATTTTGACAATCCAGCTTTTTCAGCTCTAGCTGGCGCCACCATTTTGCAAGATATTGTTGTTTACAATGAGATTCGCTCAGACATTGATATTATGCTTGATGCAAAATATGGTGAGGCGCCAGATGTAGCAAGCCCGACATTAAGTCATCAATGGGATTTTACAGTTGCAGACGCTGAAGCAATTACAGATCAAGTAACAGGTGCAACAACGACACTTAATCCAGCAACTATTGTAGAGGGTGACCGCGCAGCGACACCAGCGGATACTGGAATTGAATTAAATCTAGTTTCTGAAACTAACAATGATATGATCATTATTGAAAATTTTGATGGCTTTTCTAATACAGCATTCACGCTTCAAGTTGACTTTGCTTCAACAACGCAGCTAGCAGAACAAAGCTTTATTGGCCTTGCTTCTTATGCAGAACATGACAGTGATAACTCTCTGCTTATTGGAATGCGGGATGGCGGCTCATTCCAAATTTTTGCAGAAGGCATTGGCTATGTAGAATATCCCTATGACCTAAACGCATTAATGGATGGCGGTCAGCATACACTATCCGTATCTGTTGATCCTGACAATAATATAATTAGCATGTATGTGGATGGTCGTTCTTTAGGTGACCTTGAATTTGAAGGTGAATTATCCATTGAAGGTGGCGGCACGCTTGTCTTTGGTCAAGAACAAGACTTTATGGGCGGTGGATTTGATGCGGAACAAGCATTTGAAGGCACAATTACGCAAGGTCTTGTCTATAATGAATTAAGAGCAGATGAAGATATTCAGCAAGACGCCTTATCAGGGGATGTTGATTTAGAAAATAGCACATTAACCTCTGCATGGGATTTTGAGCCAAATGAGAGCGGTAATGTTACTGATTTAGTGGGCTTAGCTAACGGCCTTACTGTTTCTGAGGCTTTAGGCACAACATTAGCAGAAGAGATTTTACCTGATTATGGCAGAGGTTTGACCCTTAACACTGAGAATAATACGGGACAATATGCTGCTGTTACTGACTTTGATGGTTTTACATCAGATAGCTTTACATTAGATATGTCATTTGCTTCTGTTATGAATATCGGCAGTGATTTTAAAGCTTTAGTCTCATATGCAGAACCTGGCTATGATAATGCGTTCACTATCGGTACAAATCATGGCGGTAGCGTCATTGAAGTTCATGCGCGTTCGATTGGTGTTGTATCATTTGAATTAGACGCTTGGGGCATTATGGATGGTAATGAGCATAATCTTGCCGTCAGCATTGATAATGACACACTAGAAATGTCTTTATATGTAGATGGTGTATTACTTGGTACTGAAGCAATGAGTGAAGCAATGACGATTAATGGCGGTGGAACGCTGTTATTTGGTCAAGAGCAAGATCTCATGGGCGGTGGATTTGACGTTGACCAAGCATTTGAAGGCACCTATTTCGGCGCTTCCCTATTCCAAGATGTGCGCACAGCTGAAGAAATTGCACAAACCAATGAAACGGGCATAACAGGTAGTGAAGACAATCTCTATGCAAATTGGACATTTGAAGAAGATGGTGTTGTAGATAGCATCTCTGGCAATGATATGTCTATTACCCTTGATGCATTACAAGCCGTTGAAGTGGATAGTGTTGAAGGCGGCATAGCGCTTAATCTTGAACAAACCGATCAGCATCTTGAAATTACAAATTATCAAGGCCTTGATGCAGATCAAACCACTATTGAAATGTCTTTCTCTTCTACAATGGATTTAGCTGGTAACTTTAAACCGCTTTTCTCTTATTCAGAACCAGGGCATGACAATGCGCTTACATTCGGCTTTGCACATAATGGATCTGGCTTACAAGTGCATCTAAAAGGACAGCAGCCTATCACCTTTGGTGTAGATGGTGCAGGCCTTATGGATGGTGCAAGCCATGAAGTAGCGCTCACTATTGATAATGTTACGGGTGAGATGGGTTTATATGTTGACGGTGCTCTTGTTGGTCACCTCCCAATCGAAGACCTAAACCTCTCTGGCAATGGTATAATTGTTCTGGGTCAAGAGCAAGATAGCTATGGCGGCGGCTTTAGTGATAATCAGATTTTCCAAGGCATGGTTCACGAACTACGCATTTTTGATGAAGTCCGTAGCTCAGAAGAAATTTATAATGATGCAGCCAATGGTGTGGACACTGTTGCTGAATCAAATATTGTTTCGCAATGGGATATGCGCCTTGGAACAGACTTAACAATCGATGATTTAACAGGTAATCAATCGCTTACCGCCTTTAATTTTGAAGCACCAACAGAAGCCTTGCCTGAATTTGGCCAAGTAGAGTTATTTGACCTCAATGAAGGTGTTGGCGCGGGTACAGTTGTTGCTCAAGTTACAGCTTCTGACGCAAACTGGGACTCTCTTAGCTTTGCTTTAGTCGATGATCATGAGGGCACATTTGTAATCGATGCAACAACTGGTGAAATTAGTGTTGCAGATGGACATGTATTAGATGCTGACGACCAAGAAAACTATAGCTTAAACGTTGATGTTTTAGAAAATGGTGTCTCTGTTGGCGTCACACAAGATATTACAATATCTGTTAATGATGAAAAAGATACAATAAATGTAGAAGCGGCGGACTATGTCAACTATGGTGATGCAGGCGATACATTGCTTGGTAGCGCTTTAGATGACAACAGTATCACAGGTGATACAGGCAACAACCTGATTTTAGGGGATAATGATGCTTTAACATCATCAGCGGGCGGCAATGATACCCTCAATGGTCATGCTGGTAATGATGATATATATGGTCAAGGTGGTGACGATGTATTAATTGGCGGCACGGGCGACGATTATCTTGAAGGTAATGAAGGTAATGATCAAATCTTTGGTAGTGCTGGCACGGATAGCGTTCGTTTTTATGGCGCAATAGAAGACTTTACGATCACTTATGACCAAGATAATGACCTATTCTCATTGCAAGATATGGCTGGCAATGAAGGGAGCGATACTGTTACTGGCGTTGAAAACTTTATCTTTGATGATGGAACAACGCAAACAAGGCTATCAGCAAATGCTCTTAAAGAATATATCGAGGTCGCAGAAACAGGATCGACGAGCTCTAATGTTATCAATGCCCAATTAATTGGCGAGGTTCCTGCTGTAGGTACTGGAACTGGGTTTGAAGTTACTATCTATAACAGCAATGTAACAATGACGAATGTACATACAGTTGAAGACTGGATTGACAGTGGTGCATTATCAGCAACCCATCAAGGCAATGCATCAAGCCTTTCCTTCACGCATAGTAATGGTACATTAGGCAATTTTTTTGCTGATAATGCAATGATTACGCCTTTAGGCAACAATCGTGATATTGCTTACTTGGGCATGAATAATGTTGCAATGAAATTTGAGGGCTATATTTATATTGAGCCAGGCGAGCATGAACTCAGTGTAAAATCTGATGATGGCTTCTTGCTAAAAATTAATGGCGAAGAATTTTCCAGCTTTTCATCAACTAGAGCTTACACCGCTACAAGCGAAACAGCTGAATTTGAAGGTGGCTTATATCAAGTTGAATTAATCTATTATGATAATACACATGCAAACGGATTAAGCCTTGAAATAGATGGTCAAGAAGTTCCAGCTGAGCATCTATTCTTATCTACAGAAGACTATTTAAACGTCACAAATACTGATAATGAAGAAAGCGAAGCAGCAGAAGGCGCTGCAACAGACGGCCCTCGCCTAGGCAGCGACTTTGTTATGACAGATGGTGTGGAAGGCACAGGTCTTGTTGGTACCTTCTATAATAAAGATACATATTTCTACACTGCAAATGCAGTAGAAGATGAAATTGCAGCTGGCTTAGAACCAACTACAGTGGTTGATGTTGATACTATTGATTTTAGGTCAGGTGGAGCATCAACTGTATCTGATTTTATTGGATATGCAGGCAATAAGACAGAAATTGTGTCGGGTGATGCAAACTTAAGAATGGAATATGTTGGCTTGCACATAGAAGGCTATATTTATATTCCACCTGGAGAACATAGTTTTGCTGTTGCATCCGATGATGGCTTCCGCTTAGATTTTGATGGTGAAACCTTCACACAGCATCAGCAAGCCCGCGGTTTCCTATCTACAAGTGAAACAGGCACTTTTGAAGGTGGATTATATAAGCTTGATCTCTACTATTATGAGAATTGGGGCGGTGAAGGCGTAAGATTAACCATGGATGGCGAAGTTATTCCATCGCATTATTTCTTTAAGACAGTGGAAGACTTTGAAACTGTCGTCAATAATGAAACTATTTTTGGTACTGACAATGCTGATACTATTGATGCTAACATTGGTAATGACATAGTCCATGCAGGCGCTGGTGATGATGCTGTTGAAGGCGGTGAAGGCCAAGACCAGATCTTTGGTGAGGATGGTAACGATAACCTTTATGGTAACGGCGGCAATGACGAGATATCAGGCGGTGCTGGTTCAGATATAATTGTTGCAGGCGAAGGTGATGATATTGTTGCTGGTGATGATGGCAATGACAGCCTTTATGGTGGTTATGGTGATGATGTCATTACTGGCGGCGAAGGCAATGACAGAATTTACGGCGGTGAAGATGAGGATAGCCTATCTGGCGGCGCTGGTAATGATGTTATATCTGGCGGTACTGGTGATGATAACATCAATGGCGGCGCAGGCATGGATACGCTTGTTGGCAACCAAGGATCAGATGTTTTTGAGGTAAGTGGCGCTATTGAGGAAAATGGCACCAAAATTTATGGTGGTCATGCAAATGGCACACAAAATGAAGAATATTGGACAGATATTGTCACAATGGATATTGAAGATGTTACAGGACTTCTTTATTCCGCAGGCGACATCGACTCAACCGATGGCTATCTTGAGCTTACAAATGGCAGCATGACAATCAGTGTTGATGCTGGAGAGTCGCCAGTTAGCTTTGATTATGATGACGCTAGTGGTATAGCAACAATATCTCTAGAAACCAATACAGATGCGGTTATGTCTGTTGACCTCGATAATGACGGCACATATGATACAACTTATAACCTATATGATATTGAATCAATTTCTTTGACATAATCATTGATTTAGGCTCAGGAGCTATTAATTTTGTTCAATTCTATTTGAATTAAATGGGCACTACATATTTACAC
>WTKA01000009.1 GCA_011524605.1 Hyphomicrobiales bacterium
GGTTCGATTCCGGCGGGGGGCACCATTTTCCTGTTTCATACAGTTCAAATTTATCAAAAAAATCAATGAAAACAATAAATTAAAAGACAAACATGCCCTAATGATTCCAATGTCATTTGTTGGTATCATTTATATTTATTTTTTTAACAAGCATTTCACCAAATAATACCAATAATATATGTGTCAACACAGGGGTAATGGGTGAATATATTGCACCAAAGCAATCAATTTAATATTGTGTTGTATATGAAAATTATTATACTATAAATTGCTAACATATATAGAATCGGTAATTGAGTGCCAATATCTCAAATCCGATAAAGCTAGCGGCACTGTTAATGATGCAAATGCGTATGCAAATGAAACCTTGGGCAGCCTTGCCTATCCATTAGAACTATTCCAACGCGTTATTACAGTTAGTTTAGAGACGATAATGCTTGTTCATAGCTTTCTGAATTGGATATTGATTGAAAGTAACGATTTAAACAAATATGAAGAAAAATTTGAACATGGAATATGAAATTTTAGATGGCAGCTCATTTGGCAATAAAATAAAAAGCTACATGCAAAAAGATCCAAACTTAAAGGCAAAACTAGCTATAGCCTTTATTGGTGATGGCGCAATCGATCTTTTGGGTGGCGGTAATTTGTCAAATTGTCAAATTACATGTGATTATCTCAGTGGCGGAACTAATCCTAATGCAGTAGAAGTTTTAAAAGAAGCGGGCGCAAAAGTTAGACATCTAGATGGTCTTCATGCAAAAATAGGTGTTGTTGGTGATAAGCTAAGCTTTGTTGGATCTTCTAACTTATCTCATAATGGGATGGTAGCAAATGATCGTCATGAACGCGTTGTTGTCTTTGATGGTATTGAAAAAACTGTGAAAGAACATTGCGCCGATTTATGGGAACTATCTATTGAAATTACTGATGAGATGAAACAGCAAGCTGAAGATGCGTGGCAATTACGTCGTCAACATAACGCAATTAGAAAATATTCACAAAACCAGTCAAATATTATTGAAGTCCTAAAAAGTGATCCAGATAGTCTAGATGCATTAGAAGTGTATATTGTTGTTTCTGAGTTTATAACTCAAGAGCAAGAGAAGGAATTTAACTTAGGTGAAGAAGCCATTCAAGAAGCAAATGATACCAATTTCGAGGCTTATTGGGATTGGGAAAAATTACCTAAAAAAGGAGTTTTCATAGATTTTTACAAGCCAAATAGAGGGAATTTAGGCTTTAATGGTCTATATGAACGCGACGCATATAAGTTCAAAGATATAGAACGCAATGGTGATACTTTTCAAGCTGTACTCAATGTAGAGAACATCGAACGCATAATATGTGATCAAGAGCATGCGAATGAATTGAAAACATATATTCAAGAATACTGTAATGAGAATCCCTGTAAGGATGACGATAATGCATATTGTTTTAAAATTTCAGCGCTTGAAAAATATGCAAATAAGGACGCATAAGCAGCGGGCACATTTTCAACTCGAATATCTTTCTAAAATAGACGCTGATTAACTCAATGAATTTGACCAAAACAGATTTTATTCAATTTTTGAATTGCCCAAAATCCTTTTGGTTGATGCGCAATAAGCCTGATGAATGTCCATGTGAGGAATTAAGCGAATATGGTCAAAAGCTTATAAAAGAAGGCTATGAATTTGAAAGCTATGTTACACAGCTCATAAAAAATTTACCTGATACGTCGTCATTTGAATTTCAAAAAACTTTTGAAACAGAAGATGGCTTATTCGCACGTTTGGACATTGCCCGCCATAATGATGATGGTAGTATAAATATTTATGAGATCAAATCATCGAATAGCGTTAAAGACGAACATATATATGATACTGCTTTTCAAGCAGCTATAGTTCGCAGATTAGGTGCGAAAGTAGGCAAGATATTTATTGTTCACTTGAATAAAGACTATATGCGACAGGGTGATATTGAGCCTGAAAAGATGATCGTCTTTGCGGATAAGACAATTAAAGTTAAAGAGCAATTACCAAAAATTGATAGTCAAATTAATCAAGCCTTAGCTCTATTGGATCAAGAAAGTATTGATGAAACATCCTGTTCTTGTCTATATTTGAGTAAGAGCAATCATTGCAGTAGTTTTGATTACTTCAATCCTGACATTCCGAAACCATCCATCTATAATCTACCCCGAATTAGTAGCAGGAAATTAGAAGATTTTGTAATAGAAAATCGTTTTGGACTTGATGATCTTGATTCAGATGAATTGAGCAAACTTCAAAAGCTAGTATTATCCTCTCACCAAAATAACAAGCCGCATATAAATTTAGCCGATATTGAAAACTTTTTTAGCTATTTGAGATATCCCCTCTATTTTTTAGATTATGAAGCCTATGGATCAGCTATCCCTGTCATTGATGGCCTAAGACCGCATGCGCATTTGCCTTTTCAATTCTCACTGCATGTTTTAGAGGAAAATGGCACGCTTACGCATCACGAATATCTGGCTGAAGAAATAGTACTTCCTATTAAACTTGTTGAAGCTCTTGAAAAGTATATCGGTGATTATGGGTCAATCATCGCTTGGCATAAGGTTTATGAGAATTCGCGCAATAAAGATATGGCACAACTTTATCCAGCAAAAGCAACGTTTTTAAACGACCTGATAGATCGTACATTAGATTTAGAAGATATTTTCAAAACTGGATATGTGGATATTGCATTTGGCGGATCAACGTCTATCAAAAAGGTTTTGCCAGTTATCGTACCTGAATTATCATATGATAGTATGGATATTGCCGATGGCACAAGTGCAATGGATGGTTGGGCAAGAATGATTACTGAAAAAGATGCTAACAAACGTGAAAAACTCAAACAAGATTTATTAGCCTATTGCAAGCTTGATACATTGGCTATGGTAAAAATCTTTCAATTTATTGAAGCGCAGACAAATGAAGGCTTGAGTGACGGTATTGGAGAGTAATTGCTTATATCTAGATTCCAAAGTATAACTTATATATATTTCATTTTTATGCTAGCTTCCGCGGCAAGATATAAATTGAGGTCATAAATTGCGATGAAACCTGAAAAGCCTAATCTAAACTATTTACTTGCTCTGGCTATTAGCCTTTGCATCATACCCTCATTGCTTATGATCG
>WTKA01000028.1:0-23105 GCA_011524605.1 Hyphomicrobiales bacterium
ATGGTGTAAATATATGGTGCCCATTAAATTTAAAAGTGGGTTTGAGTTAAAAGCACCATTTGTCAAAAATAAAGTTTCAACAATAGCAAAACGATGATTTTACTTTATTTTCATCCACTTAATACTTTTAATTCAAACAGAATTGAACAAAATTAATAGACTCTGAGCCTAGGAAAAAACATGGACTTCACACCATTATTTGCCACTACATCGCCCATACCACACCATGCAATAGCTGCCTTTATTGCTATCATTTTAGGCGGTATTCAATTTGCTCTACCTAAAGGGACAAAAGTCCATAAATATGTTGGATATATGTGGGTTGCCTGTTTTGTTTTTGTGGCTATTTCAAGTTTCTTTATCAATGAAATAAGAGTATTAGGACCGTTCAGCCCCATTCATCTACTTAGTATTCTTGCCCTTTTCGGCGTCTATAGAGCCATTTCTTTTGCACGACAAAAGCGTATTAAAGCCCATAGAAATATTATGATTGAGCTTTATGTATTTGCGTTAATTATTACAGGTATTTTCACGCTACAGCCCGGCCGCACGATGTATATGGTTTTCTTTGGCTAGAATTTTCTTGGCATTTTTATCACGAAAATATATCTGAAAAATATAAATGAGAGCTGGAAGTTATTCATAATATCAATAAAAAACCCCCGGATTTCAAACGAAATACCGGGAATAATTTCTTTGTAAAATCAAAAATTAGATTTTTTGATTATATTCGCCAACCTCTTCTTGCTGCTCAAGCCACCCATCAATTTCAGCAAAAATAGCGCGCATATTGGCTTCTGACGTTGGACTTTCAACAACAACAACAAGTTCTGGTTTATTCGATGATGCTCTTACTAAACCCCAAGTACCGTCTTCTAAAGCGATACGAATACCATTTACTGTGATAACATCGGCTACCGCTTGGCCTGCAATTTTCTCACCAGAATCTACACGTTTTTGAAAATAGTCTACCGCTCTATCAATAACATCATATTTGATCTCATCGGCACATTTTGGTGACATCGTAGGCGACTGCCATGTTTTTGGCAGAGAGTTTTTCAAATCTTCAACTGTTTTATCAGGATTGCGATCAAGCATATCTAATACAATAATCGCAGTGACAATGCCGTCATCATAACCTTTACCATAAGGCGCATTCAGGAAGAAGTGGCCTGATTTTTCAAAAGCTGCAATAGCACCTAACTCAAAATTGCGACGTTTAATATGGCTGTGGCCTGTTTTCCAATAATCAACTTTTGCCCCATTTTTTTGTAAAATAGGATCTGCAGAGAAAAGACCCGTTGATTTAACATCAACAACAAATAAAGAGTTAGGGTGATCAGCAGAAATTTCACGCGCGAGAAGAACACCAACCTTATCAGCAAAAATTTCATCGCCCGTATTATCTACAACGCCGCATCTGTCGCCATCCCCATCAAAAGCCAAGCCAACATCCGCGCCATATTCTTTTACGGCATCTGCAACGGCATGTAGCATCGCCAAATCTTCTGGGTTCGGATTATGATTTGGGAAGGTATGATCAAGATCAGTATGAAGAGGAATCACTTCAACACCCAGCTTTTCCAATATTTTTGGAGCAAAAGCACCTGCTGTGCCATTACCACATGCAACAACAGCTTTCATTTTTCGTTTAAAAGGCTTTCTATTGGTCAAATCTGCACTATAGCGATCAGGCATATCATTGACGCGAATAAGCTTGCCACCGCCGTCTGTTTGCGTAAACTGTGCGTTTAAGACGATCTCTTTTAATCGCCCCATTTCCTTTGGACCATAGGTTAATGGGCGTTGCATACCCATTTTCACGCCCGTCCAACCATTATCATTATGGCTTGCAGTTACCATTGCAACGGCAGGAACATCTAACTCAAATTGAGCGAAGTAAGCGATTGGCGTAAGCGCTAAACCGATATCATGCACTTCGCAACCGCCAGCCAATAAACCGCTCATAAGCGCCATTTTAATGGAGGCCGAATAACCACGAAAATCATGAGCTAAGACAATTTTTTTCTCAACGCCAAATTCTTCTAAAAGGGTTGCGATACCCAACCCTAAATATTGCATACCTAAAAGATTAATTTCATCTTCAAATAGCCAACGAGCATCATATTCGCGAAAGCCTGTAGGCTTTACAAGTGGCAAGCTCTCAAACTCATATGTATTTTGTAAAATCGCTGGAAGTGGCAAGGGGAACATAGACATATATTGCCTCATATAGTGTGTCATGAATTGATTTAGATAAACTGAATATCTACAATTGTATAATGCACAATCATTTACACTATATGACCTATATTACAATAAATATTATTAGATAGGGCTTTAAGACTTATGATTCATGGATGCGCTTGTAATCTCGCCATTAAACTCTTTGATCTGACCATATAAATTTTGGTTAAGTTTAGCAACGAGATCAAAACTATCCGTAATTTCTTTCAAAATAGCGCGGTTAGCTTGCTGAGAGGCATCATTGACATTTGCCAGTTGCTGCATTGTTTCAGCCTTTGTTAAATTTGATGTCACCATTTTTTTAGAATTTTCATCAAGAACATGCGCATTATTCTCAATCAAGTTCACAGATTCTAATAGCTGATTTAAAGCGGTTGATACTTCATCTAACTCTTCTTCAATGCGCTTAGATGCGCCTGTTGAGTTATTTGCGAGATCTTTCACCTCTTTGGCAACAACCGCAAAGCCTTTACCAACTTCACCCGCTCTAGCTGCTTCAATCGTCGCATTTAAAGCTAATAAATTTGTCTGACTTGCAAACTCTCTATTAAGCTCAATACTCTGTTTAATCTTACTAAACTGTTCCTTCATGATGAAAGTCTGTGTTCTAATTTTTTCAATGCCGCTTTGTGTTTCGGAGATGCTTTTTTCTGTCGCATTCACGGCAAAGTTTAACGCATTATCAGCTTGGCTCACCTCATGCAACATTTTGCTAGACGCCTCAATATGCTTTTCACTATCGTTGACCTTTAAAGGCATTTCAATTTGATATTTATGGGAAATATCATTAATTTTGTCAGTTAGCTTTGATGTCTTAGAAAAGAACTCACCCACAAACTCAGTTGTATTTTTTCTTTTTTCACGCTCTTCTCTAGCAAGCTTTTGATTTTGCTCTTTCAATTCCTCTTGCGCTTGATTTGCTCTTTGCTGTTCCTGCAAAGCAAGCTCTTTAATCCGTACTGATTTCTCACGCTCTTTAACATTATCTAACATGCAAGAAGCCGCAAACCATAATCTTGATATCTCTGACTTACCAGATGATTTTTCCAAAACAACATTCGTATTGCCATGGGATAGCTCTACTAACGCTTCAGAAACTTTAACTAAAGGCCTTGTAATGCTTCTAACCGCGATAAAAGATATAGAAAGTAAAAAGATTATGCCAATTAAAGAAGTTGTTAATATAACCATTTGCTGCTCTTTTTGCATGGCTATATTAGCTTCACGCATAACAGAAATTTCTTTTTTATTAGCTTTATGAATTTGCTGAATAGACTCATCGAATTCAGCAAGCAATTTTTTTATTGCAGGAAAAGTAATTGCAGCAACAGCAGTTTGATTTTTTGATATAAGCTTAAATGTATGGTCAACTTTAGACTTTAAATTATTATACTTACCTAATGTTAGCATAACGATATTTTTATCGATATCTCTTTGTGCAAAATAATCTAAATGCTGATTAATACTAGTCAGTTTATTTGTTATAATTTCACCAGATTCTATTAATAATTTTTGCTGCACATTAAGCTTTGCTTTGAAAGCAAAATCTATCAGTTCAGCATTTAATTGATCTGTTTCTCTAAGCAAACTAATGCTTTTAATATTAAACTCTTGCTCTAGCGCCGAGAGTCTTTGACTTGTTGAGTGGATATTTTGGTTCTCATTCCAAACATAATAGCCACCAGCTAAAACAGATAATAGCCAAACAGCAGCAATGCCCGCCAAACGAAAGCTAATTGAATAGAAATTCACTTTGAAAGCTGATATATTCATTCTAACACTGACCCAAACACACCCATTAGTATATATATTATAGAAAATAATAACAATATATTCTTAATATATTACTTATATGAAAATGATCAGGGTGTTAATGGTTGCGATAAAGTAAACGCTGCCAAAAGAGGCCTTATTTTTTCTTAGCCGTAACGGCGCCTCTTTTTCTATTTTTAGTGATTTTTTTTAATCTATTAGCTAAATCATGGGTTACAGATTCTCTTTGATCGTCTGTATACTGTGTCCATCCAGCAATTTCTTCGGTTGTACGCCCACAACCAATACAAAAAGATGAGATTGGATCTATAACGCAAACGTTGACGCATGGTGACTTCATCAATTCAATCCTCATAAAAGAATAGCTAGCAATAATAAGGCAGTGATTTCAGAGGTTATCTGCGCAAAGCCAAAAACATCACCCGTATATCCTCCAATATGTTTGTAGGCAAAAATACCGGCAATTATCATACCCAGCAAACAGCCTAAAATAATAAATAGAGGCAATATTGAATTTGTAAATATCACCATTATAAATATTATGATAGTCGATAACACTCCCATTTTTGCTGCATTTTGAATAGATAATTCACCAGCCCCCTGCCCTAAGCCATTCGCCTTTGCAGGTTTTAACATGATCGCTAATAACATTGCTGATATTCTGCTGCTCATAAAAATACAAAGGAAGAACGCTATAAAATCTATATTACTGCTGTTCGCAAGCAAACTTAACAAGCCTAAATAACGCGCAAAAAAAGTAAAAATAAGAGCGAGCACACCATAGGATCCCAATAAACTATCTTTCATAATGCTCAGTTTTTGATCTTTTGTATGCCCACCACCAAAACCATCCGCACAGTCTGCCAATCCATCTTCATGGAGGCAGCCTGTCAGCAGCATTGATAAGCCCATAGCTAGTAAAATGATAATGGCATGATCAAGAGATAGCTGCATACCAAGATATAGAATTAAAATAACTGGTAATGATATAATACACGAAGCTATCGGCAAGGCTGGGCAATCATCATTTAATTTAAAAAATCGCCTCTCTGCTATTTCTGGAAAAAATTTATAGATAGGCAATCTGGAGAAAAACATTATATTGATTAAAATGCTTTCAAAAAAAGCCCTTATTTTTATTTTCAAAATTTCTTGCATCAATTTTCTACTTAATCATTTTTACGATTATTTATTAGTAGCATTTAAATTTGTGTTTGTATAAAGACTTAGTGAAATTAGATTCCAGTAATGATCATTTCTAAGGAAAAAACATGTCTCTTTCTCTTTCAGCGATGCCTTTTGAAGATATTAGATCTCTTATTAAAGATTTTCCTTCCATAGATAATGAAGCAATATCAAAAATTCGCGAAAGAGATGCTCAATTAACTAAGCCCCCTAAAGCATTAGGTCAGCTTGAAGAACTTGCAGAATGGCTTGGCGGGTGGCAAAAAACAGCCACACCCAAAGTACAAAGGCCACAAGTTGCCATATTTGCTGCCAATCATGGCGTAGTTGATCAAGGCGTTGCCCCTTTCCCCCAAAGCGTAACAGCACAAATGGTGGCCAATTTCACAAATGGCGGCGCTGCCATCAATCAGATTTGTAAGTCTAATAATCTTGCTCTTAAAGTATTTGATCTTGCTTTAGAGCTTCCAACACCAGACATTATGCTTGAAGATGCCTTCAATGAAAAAGACTGTGCTGCAACAATCGCTTTTGGGATGGAAGCCATCTCAGGCGGTATAGATCTGTTATGCATTGGGGAAATGGGCATTGGAAATACAACAATAGCAGCGAGTATTTATCATGCGCTCTATGGCGGTGATTCTAGTGAATGGGTTGGCCCTGGCACAGGGCTTGATGATAAGGGCGTTGCTCACAAAGCAACAGTTGTTAAAAAAGCAGTTGAACGCGCAAGCGGTCATAATGGTGATGGACTAGAAGTCTTGAGGCGTCTTGGTGGCAGAGAAATAGCCGCTATGGTTGGCGCCATTATAGCGGCACGGATGGAAAATATTCCTGTTGTTGTAGATGGATATGTCGCAACCAGCGCTGCCTCTATTTTACATGCGATCTCCCCTTCTGCGATTGACCATTGCATTATTGGTCATGCTTCTGGCGAAAAACCGCATGCAAAAGTTTTAACACATCTCAATAAAACAGCGTTGCTTGATTTTAATATGAAGCTTGGCGAAGGAACGGGCGCAGCTCTCGCGGCTGTTATGTTACGAACAGCTGCAGATATCCATACGGGCATGGCAACCTTTGCCGAAGCTGGCGTATCTGATAAATAGATCCTTACCTAGCCTGCTAAAATAAACTAAGAATATTGCTTTCACTTTGAGATATAATGCTAAGCGATGTCATTGCCAAAGTCTGTTGTGTTTGAGCAACATTGAGCATGGTTGCAACTTCATTGTCGTCCACTGATATGAGATCAGTTACTTCCTGCTCCATTAAACCTTGCTTGAACATAAGCTGGTCTCTTGTTGCTACTATGCCAATCTCAACTGAAGAATAATAAGCTTCAAGCTTATTTAGCGCATCTTCTAGCTTTTCTGTTGGCATTGTAAAAAAGCGATTTTCAAGCCCTGCAAGTGCAACATCATTATAATAATCCATCATTTGCGTACTATCATAGGCGCCATCAATCATGATAAAATCTGCGATGGCTCCATCTAAATTAGCTTCACCAGTCCAGCCAGCACCAATCAAGTTACGATCTCTATCATCACCATCTTGGTCATATAATGCATCAGAGGGCGTGACTGCATATGTATCAGCTTGAACTTGCACACCATTTTTATAGATGGTTACTGTTGTATCTGTGGTTGGTGCAGCATTATTACTGTTATCATCAATAGTAAAAGACCAAAAGGCCCAGTCATTATCTATAGGACCGCTCGTCGTGTCTGTAAAAGTTGATGTCCCACCAATATTCACTCTTACTCGAATGTCATTAGACCCATTTTTACGTGTAAGTAAAATAACTTCACTTTGATCCTGATCCGAAAACTTTATAAACTTTGACCAACGCTGTACCGATTCAGCTTTAGCCCACAGACCCACTGTGACTTCTGCTGGGATTGTCACATCCGGAATTTCTACATGTGAACCTGACGTGGATGTTCCTCCCGTCGGAAAATCTATGCCATAGGAATTATTCAAACCAACATCTGCAATCGTAGCGCCATGAAACATATTACCGCTAGGATAGTTACCTGTAAAATCTTGATATGTATTATCAGTCGTATTCGGGCCAAAGGCAGCGATCAGCTCAGGATAATCACTCGTATCAAAGTCGCCGCTTTCAATACCTAATATATTGCCACCACGATAGGCAAAACCTTTTGCTATATCCTTAAAATCAACTGTTGTAATGGCAAAGGTTCGATCATCAATAGTGACAGTTTCAACACCCCAATCATTAAAATAATTCTGATTTTGATAGCTTGCAACTTCAGCCATCGTTGTAATTTGCTCTTTAAGCTCTGCCACTTGCGACATATATTGAGATGCCAGCGTGTTATCTGGCTCAACTGCAGCAGCCGCTTCAAGATCTTTAGCGCGCTCTAATAATTGTTTCATTTGATTGATAGCAGAAACACTCGTTTCAATCGTACTTAATGTTTTATCCGCTTTAGCAATTTCATATTCTAGCTTCGCTGCTTCATTCGTCAAATGATTTGCTGTGGACTTATATGCTATATTATTACCAGAAGATTTCAAATCAATCTGACCTGTTGCATTTAAATTTTGCAAGCGTTCAGCTTCGATAGAAGCTAATTTATTAAACTGGATTGAGGCTCTATTATATGAGCTTAATACAATTGCGGGCATGATATCTCTTCTTCTGAAGGTAAATTTTCTATTTAAAATTTGATCACAATTTTATTAATTTACACCCAAGAAATAGAGTTAAAAAGCACTTAATTATCGCTTTTAAAATCACGTCCTGAGCCTAATAACTTTAGCAAAAAGTTATTTTTTCTAAAGTAGTTTTATCTCATAATAAAGCGACATCAAAAAAATAAAATCTTAAGCCGCTTGGCTTTTCTTTATTGCTCTCCTTACTGATGAAGGATCAATAATACGCTTAGCGGGGAATGTTGCAAGAATTTGTGTTCCTACACCAACTTCACTGGTTAAAATAAATTTTCCATCATGAAGTTCAACAAGGCTTTTCGTTATAGGCAGCCCTAAGCCTGTACCATTATCTTCTGTTTCAGATTTTTGAGATCCTTGCCCGAAAGAGCTCAAAATAACTGGAATCTCCTCTTGCGGAATACCCTGCCCTGTATCTTGAACAGACATATATTGACCGCCACTAGCAGTCCACCCAACTGTGATCGTTATCGTGCCGCCTTTAGGCGTAAATTTAATCGCGTTAGAAATCAGATTGAGCAATACTTGACGGATAGCTTTATTATCAGCCCATAGGTTTGGCAAGCGTTTTTCAAAATTGGTGATAAGATCAAGGTGACCATCTTGCGCTCTCATCTTCATCATGCGCGCACAAGAAGCCGCAATTTCCGTAAGGGAACAGCTTTCCTCTACTAGTTTATGATGACCTGCCTCAATTTTTGATAGCTCTAATAGCTCGTTAATTAGCTTTAACAGATGTTGTCCAGAATTATGAATATCTTCAGAATATTCTTTATAAATCTCTACTTCATGTTTACCAGAGACCTCATTCATCATCACTTCAGAGAAACCCAAAATAGCATTCATCGGTGTTCTTAATTCGTGACTCATAGCAGCTAAAAAGCGTGATTTAGAAGCATTTGCCTCCTCCGCTCTTTTTGTTTCCATATTTGCTTTTGTTTTTTCCATTTCCAATTCAATTATGAGTTGATCTTTTTCTGCTTCTGATCGAATGCCATTCGCTTGAATTTCAAACACTGTTTTTGATAAAATCATAAGAAAAAACTGTATGATGATAGAAAAAACAACCATCAAATTATTTATCAGCTCCGGATTGAGAGCAATCACAATTGTTTCAAAGGCAATTAATATTAAAATATTAATACGATTAGCTTTTGGAATTGAACTATATAAAATAGAAACAACAGCTGCATAGCCAACAGACATGTCTAGCAGTAAAATATCATCCTCTGTAGGCCCTGAAAATCCTGCATATAAAATTGCCATACACCAAACCAGAGTGGTTGAGATTGTAAGTAAAGTGAATATTCTTTCCCACACATGCCTGTGAATAGTCTCACTATCAATGCTATTAACAAAACTTATAGAGATTTTCTGCGTAATAAATGTAGAAGTAATAAAGGCAATGAGCCAAAGTAATATAACAACCTTTGATGGCGACTGCTCAGCATATAAAATATAAAACATTGCCGCAATAAAGCCAAATAAAGAAATAGCAAACAAAGCCATTGGCTGCGTTTTAGCAAAGCCGACAAGCAGCAATTTATCAAAATTGATAGATGCACCTGAAAAAGATCGCCTGCGATCGCGAACATTGCGCACCAGTAAATTTGCACTTCGTCTTTCTTTTTCAACGAATTGACTTGAATTTTCGGTTTCTTTTACTTGAAAATCATCAATATTTGGAAAGGCCATACTTATCTTGCCCAATTACAATGATAAAATTTTATTATATTCATAGAATAACAATAAATATCATTATAAAATAATGTGTTAAATTAAGAAAAAACTTTTAAATTTTATCTTGGTAGATGCATGAAAAATGAAAAAAAGAAAATATTATAAGCGAAAGAGAAGAATTCCTTTTATTTTCAAGAGCCTTTTTTTCACCCTACTCCTAGGGATTGGCAATGAACTCATTCGTCCACTTTTTGCAGAAAACAAAACTGGCGGCGTTAGAATCGTTGATGGCGATACCTTAGTTCTTAATGAAAGAAGAATCCGAATTTTAGGACTTGACACGCCAGAGCTGAAACAATCATGCTATGCTTTATCTGGCCAATCATGGCCTTGTGGAGAGCATGCTAAACAATTTTTAGTGACCCTCACAAAAAACAGCCCTGTTGAATGCAAATTATACAATAAAGACAAATATGGCAGGGATTTAGGAACTTGCTTTATTGAAGATAAGGATATTGCCCAAATATTAATTCGCTCCGGCTATGGCATCGCAACAGGTACAACCTATATGATAAGCGAAGTAGCAGCACGTAAAGATAAGCTTGGCATTTGGTCTGGCACTTTCCAAACGCCAAAGCAGTGGCGTGACTCAAAACGATAAATTTCAGATTAATCATATAAAAAATTTGCGTTTTTCATAATTTATGCTATAGGCACAGCTTGCCCATACACCCTTGGAGGATGGGCCTCACCGAGATATTTATTATTTCTACTTTATTGCTGGTGTTTATCATCATTATAACGAAATAAAATATCCTAACTTGATATTGGAGATATATCATGGCCGATATGAAAACTTTCACGGCAACGGTTAGAGACCGAGTTGGTAAGGGGGCCGCTCGTGCTGAACGCCGCAATTCTAAAGTGCCTGCTGTCATTTATGGCGGTGGCGAAGACCCTATTGCAATTTCACTAGAGTATAAAGCTATTTCTATGGCTATTTATGCTGGTGGTTTTAAAACAAATGTTGTTGAAATTGATGTTGATGGCAAAAAAATTAAATGTTTGCCACGTGATTTCCAGCTAGAGCGCATCAAAGGCTTTATCGAGCATGTTGATTTTCTAAGATTGAAAAAAGGCGCGAAGCTTGCTGTGGATATTCCTGTTCAATTCACGAATGAAGAGATATGCTCAGGCATTAAACGCGGTGGTGTTCTAAATATTGTTCGTCACACTGTTGAGTGCGAAGTACCTGCTGATAATATTCCAGAAGCTCTTGTTGCTGATTTATCAAACCTAGAACTGGGTGATGGCCTACATATTTCGCATGTGACCTTGCCTGATGGCGTTACGCCAACAATTACAGATCGCGATTTCACAATTGCAACGATTGCAGCACCTGCTGGTCTGAAATCTGAAGATAACGCTGCTTCTGATGAAGAAGCGTCTGAAGAATAAATCTTCTTATATGACATTATGATGCGAGCTGTAATAAATTTGCAGCTCGCTTTATTATATGCTTTATAGCTTTTAAGATAAGCATAGATGATAGCTAAAAGGTTTTTACAATGAAAATGCTTGTGGGTCTCGGCAACCCTGGAAATGAGTATGAAAACCATCGCCACAATGTTGGCTTTATGGCCGCTGATGCTATTGCGGACTATTTTTCTTTTCCTAATTGGCGAAGTAAATTCCAAGGTGAATTCTCAAAACACACCATAGGCAAACAAGAAGTAATTCTTCTAAAACCGATGACTTATATGAATTTATCAGGACAATCTGTTGGTGAGCTTGCCCGATATCATAAAATAAAGCCTCAAAATATTTATGTTTTCCATGATGAACTTGATTTAAAGCCTGGCAAAGTGAAATATAAACTTGGTGGTGGTGCAGCAGGCCATAACGGGCTAAAATCCATTAAAGAACATATCAGCGCTGATTTTCATCGCATTCGTATTGGCATTGGCCATCCGGGAGAAAAATATCTTGTCAACAACTGGGTGCTTGGTAATTTTTCTAAACAAGATCAGACAGATTGGTTAGATTTATTTTTACAAAAACTACCAGAAGCAACTCAGCAGCTTGTTAATAAAGATGCTCCAGCTTTTCTAACCAAACTTGCGCTGGAAAAAGAGACTATAATTTCTAAGCAAGAGACGGTTCCTATCCCCGAAAAAAAATCTTCAAAAAATTCAAATAAACTCTCAAAGCAACGCGAAGCTTCAGGGCCATTTGCTGCTTTGAAAGATGTGTTACTCACAAAAAGTAAGGAAAAATAATGGGCTTTAAATGCGGTATTGTTGGTCTACCCAATGTAGGTAAATCCACCCTTTTTAATGCGTTAACGCAAACGGCAGCAGCTCAAGCTGAAAACTATCCTTTTTGTACAATTGAACCAAATGTTGGAGATGTTGCTGTCCCTGATCCAAGATTGAACAAACTTGCTGAGATCGCAACGTCAAAAGAACTGATACCTACAAGGCTCACATTTGTTGATATCGCAGGTCTTGTTAAAGGCGCCGCACAAGGAGAAGGCTTAGGCAATCAATTCCTTTCTCATATTCGTGAAGTCGACGCGATAGCCTATGTTCTACGCTGTTTTGAAGATGAAGATATCACTCATGTCGACGGTCGCATCAACCCTCTTGAAGATGCTGAAACGGTGGAAACCGAACTTATGCTTGCAGACATGGAAAGCTTGGAAAAGCGAACTGCTGGCGTTGAAAAGAAAGTAAAACAAGGAGATAAGGAAGCAAAACTAACGCTTGAACTTATTAATCGCTCCTTAGAATTGCTAAAAGAAGGCAAGCCCGCTCGTCTTCTTGAAGTTGCTAAAGAAGAAGAAAAAGCATTTAAAATGCTGCAACTTTTAACGTCAAAACCTGTGCTTTATATTGCAAATGTTGATGAAGATTCTGCGGCCGAAGGCAATGATTTTTCTGCAACAGTTCAAAAGCAAGCTGATTTGGAAGGCGCACCTTTTGTTACCATATCAGCGCGTATTGAAGCGGAAATTGCGCTTTTACCGAATGAAGAGCGCGGGGAATATTTAGAAACACTCGGGCTTGAAGAACCTGGCCTAAACCGCCTCATTAGAGCTGGCTATAGTTTGCTAGATCTCATTACCTATTTTACAGCTGGACCAAATGAAGCACGTGCTTGGACCATTCCGTTAGGCACATTAGCACCGCAAGCAGCTGGCGTTATTCATACGGATTTTGAAAAAGGCTTTATTCGCGCTGAAACAATTGCCTATGAAGACTATGTTGCTCACAATGGAGAAACTGGCTCAAAAGAAGCTGGTAAGATGCGCCTTGAAGGCAAAGAATATAGCGTTAAAGATGGTGATGTTCTTCTTTTCCGCTTTGCTAATTAATTTTATAAAGGACATACACATGTCTCAAAAAGATAAGTTATATTTTGAAGATTTTTTACCGGGACAAAAACATACTCTCCCAAAACAAAAAATGTTAAAAGAAGATATTATTGAATTCGCGCAAGAGTTTGACCCTCAGCCCATGCATCTTGATGAAAAAATGGCTGAGCAGACTATGCTCGGCGGTCTTGCGGCAAGCGGATGGCAAAGCTGTGCCATTACAATGCGCATGCTTATTGAAGGCTTTTTAAAAAATTCAGCATGCCTTGGCTCTCCTGCTGTGCAAGAGGTTAAATGGTTGCTGCCTGTAAGACCAGATGACATTCTTTCAGGGGAAGCGACTGTGATTGACAGCCGTCTTTCTACATCAAGACCTGACATGGGCATTATCCGCTTTCATGTTGATGTTTTCAATCAGCTAGGTGATCATGTTTTAGAGATGATTATACCAATTATGATGCATTCTAATACATCAAAGGGAGCGGCATAATGCGTTTTTTTGAAGATTTAAACCTTGGAGAACAAATCACCCTTGGCGACTATGTTTTTGAACAAGATGAAATTATCAATTTCGCCCAAAAATACGACCCTCTCTCTTTTCATACAGATGTTGAGGCAGCAAAGAGCAGCCTTTATGGTGCTTTAGTTGCCAGCGGATGGCACACAGCTAGTGTCTGGATGAAACTGATGGTTAACTATTATAAAAATGCCATTCAAGAGATGCAAAATGCGGGTATCCAACATGGAGAAATTGGACCATCTCCAGGTTTTACTGATATGGTTTGGGTCGCGCCTGTTTATGCTGGTGATCGATTGACATATACATCCCGCATATTGGAAAAAATCGATAGTAAATCAAAGCCAGAATGGGGCATTGTCCGCCATTACAATGAAGCTACCAAAGAAGATGGCACTATCGCATTTAAATTTACTGGTACTGTTTTCTATAAAAGAAGACCGACATAAAATTGTCACCTACCCTATTTATATTTATTTCTTATGATTTAAAACTTAAATGAGAATCATAACATTCATTAAGGATATTATATGCAACCGCTTATCTCTGGATTTGAAATCACCCTCTTAATTTTTGTATTAGCAATCATTATTGTCTTATGGTCTGGCATTAAAACAGTGCCGCAAGGGTATAACTTTACTGTTGAGCGCTTTGGGCGTTATACGCGCACCTTAAAACCTGGCTTAAATATAATCACCCCTTTTGTGGATCGCATCGGCCATCGCATGAGCATTATGGAAACTGTTCTTGATATTCCAACACAAGAAGTGATTACAAAAGATAATGCTTCTATTCTTGCTGACGGTGTTGTTTTCTACCAAATCATGAATGCTGCAAGCTCTGCTTATGAAGTGAATAATCTTACAAATGCGATTGTCAATCTTTCCATGACAAATATTCGCTCTGTGATGGGTTCAATGGATTTAGATGAGCTACTATCAAACAGAGATGAAATTAACGCTCGCCTACTACGCGTGATCGATGCCGCAAGTGATCCTTGGGGTGTTAAAGTAACACGTGTCGAGATTAAAGATATCAACCCACCAGCAGATCTTGTGCAGTCTATGGGGCGTCAAATGAAAGCAGAGCGTGAGAAGCGCGCGCAAATCTTGGAAGCGGAAGGCTCGCGCCAGTCTGCAATTTTAAAAGCAGAGGGTGAAAAGCAAGCGCAAATCCTTGAGGCAGAAGGTCGACGCGAATCAGCATTCCGTGATGCAGAAGCACGCGAGCGTCTTGCGGAAGCCGATTCAAAAGCAACTGAAATGTTATCAGTCGCGATTTCAAATGGTGATATTCAAGCTGTTAATTATTTTGTGGCAGAAAAATATGTTGAAGCCCTTAAAGAGCTAGCATCTGCACCAAACCAAAAAGTACTTATGATGCCTATTGAAGCGTCATCTGTCATTGGAAGTATTGGCGGGATTACAGAATTAGCAAAATCTGCTATGGAAGAAAATAAGCAGAAACAAACGCGTTCTGTCCCGAATACTGGTTCTCAAAACTAATAGGCTGCCGATATGCCAAATAAATTTAACGATATTTCTAATGTGAATATAGATGAGCAAACAGAACAAATGAGTTATTTTGCCACCACCTTCCTTTCTATGGGAGGGTGGAGCTGGCTCATTTTAGGCATGGCTTTGGTTGTTGCAGAAATTTTCATACCTAGCTCTTTCATTATTTGGTTTGGCCTATCTGCAATTTTAGCTGGGGTAACCACTCTTATTTTAGATATAGGCTGGCAATTACAATTTTTAATCTTTGGTGTATCTGCAGTCTTTTTCCTTCTATTTGTAAGGCGCCTCATGTTGACACGTAAATATGACGCTGATCAGCCAAACCTCAATCAACGCGAAGAACAATTAAAAGGCCAAGTCGTTGTTGTTGTAGAACCAATAATCAATGGCGTTGGTAAGGTAAAACTCGGAGACACGCTATGGCAAGCAAAAGGGGACGACGCTGAGATAGGCGAAAATGTTGTCATAACGGGCATATCTGGTGCTTCGCTTCATGTCACAAAATAGTCCTGACCTTTCACACATTGCTAAAGCAAGGCCATTACTCTCTCAAGATGAGAAAAAACAATTAAGCGAGCATTTAAAACAAAATGGGCTGCTTGTAGAAAATTGGCTTGATAAAAAGCTTGCCTCTCTTGAGGCTAATACCAAGTCCCAGCTTTTAAGTGCAATGCGCTATAGCCTTTTAAATGGCGGCAAGCGGGTGCGCGCTAGCTTAATTTTAGAGACGGCACGCCTTTTTGAAATAAAAGATGATATTACATTACCCCTAGCCGCTGCTATTGAATGCATGCATGCTTATTCTCTTATTCATGATGACCTGCCCGCCATGGATGATGATGATATACGGCGGGGCAAGCCCACAAATCATATTGCATTTGATGAAGCCACGGCCATTTTAGCGGGAGATGGCTTGCAGTCTCTTGCCTTTGAAATTATTGCTGAGCATGCTGCCCTACCCGATCATAATAAAGTTAAAATCATTCAAAAACTAGCTTATTCTTCTGGCATTTCTGGCATGTGTGAAGGTCAAATGTTAGATATGGAAGGCTATCACGATAATGAAAAAAACCTTGAATCGATACACCATATTCAAAGTTTAAAAACAGGCGCATTATTCTCATTTTGCCTTTATGCTGGGGGTGTTTTAGGCAATGCAAACAAAGACCAGCACATAGATTTGCAGCTTTACGCTGATAAAATTGGCTTTTTATTCCAAGTTCAAGACGATATATTAGACCATACCAGTACTGCAGATATACTAGGCAAAACAGCGGGTAAAGATGCAGAGCAAAACAAGCAAACTGCTATTTCCGTTTTAGGCTTGGCAGAAGCGCAAATTTTAGCATCACAATTATATTCAGATGCTATTCAGGCATGTGAAAAACTGCCAAATGAAGGGGACATGCTCTCCCATATAGCTCAATATATTTTATGTCGCGATCATTAAGCCTGAACAGCAAAATATATCTTCTAAGATTCACAAGAATTTAAAAAAAATCAATCCGTAACAGGCACTGTATAATTCAAACCAAGGCGCCCGCCATCTGCATAAATTGTCTGTCCTGTAATATAAGATGCGGCTTGAGTTGCAAGAAAAACAGCTATGGATGCAATTTCACTTGGTTCACCGACTCTCCCAATAGGTGTTCTTGACAAAATTTGCTGACGAGCGTCTTTATCCTCACTCATTATATCATATAAATCCGTACTAATATTGCCAGGACCAATGGCATTTACGCGAATACCATGGGGTGCGAGCGCAAGTGCCATAGAATTTGTGAGCTGATTAAGACCGCCTTTTGAGACTGAATAAGGGATTTGATCAGCCATTGCAAAGATAGCATTCACTGATGAAATATTAATGATTGTGCCTGTTGAGGGCTTGGAATCAATAGCCTTCACCATATTTTTGGCAACGGCTTGGCTCATTAAAAAAGCACCTTTTAAATTAACAGATAAGACTTTATCAAAATCTTCCTCAGTAATATCTAAAAAATCTGCCCCCAAAATAATAGCCGCATTATTGACTAAAATATCAATATCGCCAAAATGATCTATCGCTGTGTTTAAAGCCCGTTTTACGGAAAGCTGATCCGCAACATTGCATTTTACAAAGGCAACATTTTTCTCTAATCCACCCAGCTTCTCTGCCGCTGCTTTGCCTAGCTCAGTGTTCACATCTGCAATGAGAACCTTTGCTCCTTCTGCAACATATTTTTCAGCGATCGCATAGCCAATGCCCTGCGCTGCCCCTGTGACAATTGCTGTCTTACCAATCAATTCCATAAAAAAGCCATTCATGATTTGATGAATTTTCTATGTTTTAAACGAATTTTCTTTATTTTCCAAGTATAGATGCTATCTCATGCAAAATATCTGGGTCATCAATTGTTGCAGGCACTTGATACGCTTCGCCATCAATTATCTTTCTAATCGTAGATCTTAAAATTTTTCCACTTCTTGTTTTTGGCAAACGCTGTGCAATATAAGCCTGTTTAAATGCAGCAACCGGCCCTATTTTTTCTCTCACTCTGAGGATTACTTCCTCTTTAATTAAATCATGGGAACGACCCACCCCAGCTTTTAAAACCAAAAACCCAACGGGAAGCTGACCTTTTAACGGATCGGCAGCACCAACAACAGCACATTCTGCAACATCAGGATGTTCTGCTAAAACTTCCTCCATGCCTCCTGTTGAAAGGCGATGCCCTGCAACATTAATAATATCATCGGTCCGCGCCATAATATAAAGATAGCCCTCACTATCCTTATATCCAGCATCTGCGGTCATATAATAGCCAGGATAATCATTCAGATAGCTTTCTTTAAACCGCTTATCATTTCTCCAAAGCGTTGGAAAACATCCAGGCGGCAAAGGTAATTTGATACAAATCGCTCCCATATCTCCATCTGCAACCTCTTTTTGATTGTCATCTAAGATGCAAATATCAAAACCCGGCATTGCAACTGTTGGAGAGCCATATTTAACAGGCAACAAACCAAGACCGAGCGGGTTGCCTGCAATTGTCCAGCTAGTCTCTGTCTGCCACCAATGGTCAATCACAGGTGTATTCAAACAAGATTCAGCCCATTTTATAGTATCGGGATCAGCGCGCTCACCTGCTAAAAATAAAGCTCTTAAATCTTCTAAATTATAACGTTTAAAATGCTCACCTTCAGGATCTTCTTTACGAATAGCACGGATTGCCGTCGGCGCAGTGAATAAAATATTGACCTTATGCTCTTCTATAACGCGCCAAAATACGCCACTATCAGGCGTCCCAATAGGCTTGCCTTCAAATAGGACTGTTGTGCACCCATGCAGTAAAGGACCATAAACAATATAAGAATGCCCAACAATCCAGCCGACATCAGAGGCAGACCAAAAAACATCGCCAGGCTCAACACCATAAATAGCGCTCATTGTCCATTTCAAAGCAACCATATGCCCGCCATTATCCCTCATCACACCTTTTGGAACACCTGTTGTCCCTGATGTATAGAGAATATAAAGCGGGTCGGTTGCTGCCAACGCAATGCAATCAGCTTGTTTATTTTCTTGCTTAGCGTTGTCAATATAATGTTGCCAATCATATTCATTTGGTTTTGTAAGCTCACAATTTTGTTCTTCTCGCTGCTTGATCAAAATTGTTTCTGCCTTATGTTCCGCCAACATGACAGCATCATCTAATAAAGGTTTATATTCAATAATTTTACCCGGCTCTAAACCACATGAAGCTGTTAAAATAATTTTGGGTCTACTATCATCAATACGTGTCGCTAACTCCTTAGACGCAAATCCACCAAAGACCACAGAATGAATAACCCCAATCCGCGCGCATGCAAGCATCGCAAATACAGCCTCCGGAATCATTGGCATATAGATGAGTGCGCGATCTCCTTTTTCAAGGCCAAAATCTTGAAGAACCGCTGCCAAGGTTGCAACTTCTGTTTTTAGCTCAGCAAAACTATATTTTTGCTGCTTTCCAGTGATCGGACTATCATAGATAAGCGCATTCTGCTCTGCCCGACCATGATCAACATGGCGATCAATACAGTTATAACATGTATTGCAAACACCATCTGGGAACCAACGCCCATAAACGCCCATCTCTTGGTCAAAAGTTGTTTCTGGCTGCACAATCCAGTCAATTTCCGCTGCAACCCCTTGCCAAAATGCTTCAGGGTTTTCTTGCCATGCCTTATATATTTCTTGATATTCGTTCAAAACCAATTCCCCCTCAACTTCCTATTTATAATTGATTATTTTTTAGGATCAAAACCTATTTATTTTAACCTAGGCTCAGAGCCTATTAATTTTGTTTAATTTTTTATGAGGGGCAAAATAATTAAGCCTTGTATCTAAAGGTTAGCATTGGATATTGTTTGTGCAAATTACAACAAAAGTCGTATAGGGCTTTTGGAAATACAGCTATTGATCAGCTTTCAGCCTTTGCATTGCGTGCGGGAAATGATCTTTACTCTCTTCTAATGCCCACTTTGCTTGCGTTAATGAAGCGCCATTTGCCATTAAAATAGCCGTTGGCAGATGATTATCTGCTTGAATTAACAAGTTAGCCGCTTTGTTAAGCGTCACAGGGGAGAGATCAGAAATAATCATAGCTGCCCGTTTTTTCAATTTTTCATTCGTGGGACGCATGGCAATCATCCGCCCTTTGTAGACAAGACCTAGCTGCATCATAAGCGCCGTAGAAAAACTGTTGAAAAATATTTTTTGGGATGTTCCAGCGCTTAGCCGTGTAGATCCTGCTAAAACTTCACTGCCTGTATCTAAAATAAAACCATATTCCGCAGAGGATAATATGCGCCCTTCCGCACTATTGGATAGGCCTATTGTAAGCGCCCCTCTTGTTTTTGCTTCTTCTAAAATACGGCAAGTGTAAGGCGTATTGCCGCTTGCCGCTGCACCAATAATAACATCAGCTTCACTCACTTGGGCTGTTTCAATCGCTTCAACGGCTTCCTCTTCATTATCTTCTGCTTTTGACATTTCTTGCCGAGTTGCAGCATTGCCGCCTGCAATGAGAGAAAGAATTCGCTGGGGCTGCCAACCGAAAGTCGGCGTGAGTTCAACCGCATCACCAACGGCAAGCCTGCCAGATGTCCCTGCTCCTGCATAGCCGATACGCCCTTCTTTATGAAGCATGAGCCGGCTTGAAGCTTTGTCAACAGCAACGGCCATTTCTTTTGAGATAGCTTGAACCGCTTTCACAGCACAATATTGATCATCAATGAGTGTGTTCAGAATAAAATCCGTTTCTTTTTCAAAAAGATTTTCATGAGCATCGGCAACAATTTCTGTTTGAACTATTTTTGTCATTTGCTATTCTCACCTAATATTCAAATTTTAAAGAAATGCATACAAGCCTTATGGAAAAAAATCACTATATTTTCGTGGTAGATGGTGGCGGAACTAAAACTGCTGCTTGTCTTTTTGAAAAAAAAGAAGGAAATTTTATTGCATCTCAAGAAATTGCCCGCGCAAAAGGGAAAGCTTCAGGACTTGCGCTTGGGGTGGAAAATGCAAAACAAATTATCGAAAGCCTTTTGGGCTATTGTGTGGGTATGAGTGGTGCTGATTTAAACCATGCTCATATCGATATCGTGCTTGGCCTTGCTGGTTCTGAACTTCCTAAGCGCGCATCGGAACTTAAAAAAACTCTTTCTCACCTTGGTTCTATTCACCTTATAAGCGATGCTCATATGGCTTTATTGGGCGCACACCAAGGCAAAGCTGGCATTTCTCTTACAATTGGCACAGGCTCAGTTGTGTGGGCCATGTCTTCAAAAGGAAAAATAAAACGAAAGGGTGGATGGGGCTTTCCCGCTGGTGATAAAGCAAGCGGCGCATGGCTTGGCTATCAAGCTTTTTCAAAATTTTTACGCCATAAAGATGGCTTACCCTCAAAATATCCTTTTTCAAAAGCCTTAGAAAATCATATTGAAGAGACAATTGGCAATCACCCCGATGATTGGCATCAATTTCATATTTCAGCAGGGGCAAAAGATTATGGGCAATTTGCAAAAACAATCTTAGAAATTGCCTATAATGACCCTTCAGATGAATTTTGCAAAGCACTCGAAAAACAAGTTATTAAAGAAGCAATCCATCTGATCAAAGCCGTTCAGAAAAAAACACCTCTACCCATTGCCCTTAATGGTAGCGTAGCACTTGCTATATCTTCAAAACTAGCCGCAAAAAGACCTGAATGGCATTTTATCACTTCAAAAGATGACCCCATTAATGGCGGGCTAATTGCCCTTGACATTATTAAAAATTAAAGTATATCTCATGCTGTGAAAAGCGCGGTTTATTGGCCGCGCCTTTCTTGTTATGAAAACTCCAAACGGGTCGCATGCAGTAGCCTATAAACAAAAAGAGCTGCTTAGGCCAGATTAGGTATTATTATGTTCGCAGTAATTAAAACAGGCGGTAAACAATATAAAGTTAAAGCTGATGATCTCTTACAGATAGAACGTCTAGAGGGCGTTGAAGGAGATACAGCAATTTTTGACACAGTTCTAATGGTTGGCGAAGGTGACAATGTCACAATCGGTTCTCCAGTTGTTGAAGGTGCAAGCGTTGCTTACGAAATTGTTGAGCAAGGCCGTGGTGAAAAAATCATCGTTTTCAAAAAGCGTCGTCGTCAAAAATCTGAAAAGACACAAGGACACCGTCAGCTTCTTTCAACTGTAAAAATCACTGAAATTTTAACAGGCGGCAAGAAAGCATCAGCACCTGCGAAAAAAGCGACTCCTAAAGCAGAAGAAAAAGCGGCTGATAGCGATGCAGCTGTCACACCTTTATTTGAGAAACCTGCTGGTGCAGCTGATGATCTTAAGAAAATTTCAGGTGTTGGCCCTGTTTTAGAGAAGAAGTTAAATGCTTTAGGTATTTACACATTTGAACAAGTTAGCAACTTCACAGCTGACGACATCGAGCGTGTAGATAATGAGCTTAACTTCAAAGGCCGTATTGAGCGCGATAACTGGTTGCAACAAGCTAAAGAGCTTGCAGCCGCAAAGTAATAATTATTTATGAGATAAATTTCACTTCTCTAAACCCTAATATGGCATAATAGAGAAGACGTTTTAAGGAGCATATGACAAATGGCACATAAAAAAGCCGGTGGTTCATCCCGTAATGGTCGCGACTCAGCTGGTCGTCGTTTAGGCATCAAAAAATATGGTGGCGAGCTTGTTGTCCCAGGCAACATCATTGCCCGTCAGCGCGGAACAAAATGGCACCCAGGCGATGGCGTTGGCATTGGCAAAGACCACACAATTTTTTCTGTTGAAACAGGCAATGTAAAATTTACTAAAGGTCGTGGTAACCGTACTTATATCAACGTACTTCCTTTAGAAGCAGCTGAATAAGTATTCATTGCTTTACGATTATTATTAAGGGGCTTTTATAGCCCCTTTTTTATTACAACTTTATATTTTCAAAGCATGCTCATTGTTGCGATGAGCTTATATATTCTAGAAGTTTTTCATTTTATAAAAGAAAAAAATATATTTGATGATAAGTAGCTTACTGTTTGAAGGACAACAAAGTTTGTTTTTGATTAAACACTAAATCCTATAAATTTTAAGAAAATTGATTTAACAAATAGATTCTCAACCCTAATAATTTTTGATTATTTTAAAAAATAAAACACAGCCAATATTGCATGCAATATATTTTTAATTGTGATAAAATTGCAACATTTATTAACAAAATACTAAAATATTACTATTTGATATTTTTTAGGACATGTTTGTAATACGATGAAAACCAAGAAAAACTCTATTATATCAAACCATTAACAATATTTAAAACTAAATTACCTCAAAAATTCTACTTTACGTTAAGTCAATAATTAACAATTGAATAAATTGTTTTTTTATGGCTGACTAAAGTAAATAAAATATAAATGGGTTGGAAATATGACTTTTAAAACTTTGCAAACAATTTTAATTACAGGTTGCGCATTTGCAAGCCTATCATTTTCAGCTCTTGCTGGGGGCTTTGATAGAGGCGGTGTTAACATTGATGGGCTGTTTGATAAAGATCAGATTTCAACACAAGCAACTATACGATATA
>WTKA01000028.1:23205-28906 GCA_011524605.1 Hyphomicrobiales bacterium
ATTGATGGGCTGTTTGATAAAGATCAGATTTCAACACAAGCAACTATACGATATATAAATGTAAGTAGAGAAAGAAAAAATCTTTCTCGTGGTACAATCAGTGCTGGATTTTTTGATACAGCTACTGCGGACAGTCAAAAGGCTGACAATTCTTACCTCAATATGAATAGCTCTGCAAAAATTGGCATCGGCGAACATGTTGATTGTTTAGGTACAATAGGGCAACCAATTGGTGCTTATGAAGATAATGGTTCTAATACAGCCTACTCTCCTACTTCTAACAAACTTGAAATTAAAACGACAGATTATGGTTTAACATGTAGCTTTAAACATGATCTTGGTAAAGGACAAGCAAGGCTGATTGCAGGTGGTTCTTTGCTTGATTTTGAAGGCACTCAGGAAAGACAGTCTTATTTATATGCAACTGCAGCATTACAAGGCGCTTATGCAGGTCTTGACCCAAATGGCGTTGCTAATATTGAATTTAGCGATACAACATCTAGCTGGCGTATCGGTGCTGCTTACGAAATTCCTGAGATCGCATTTAGAGCAATGGTTCTTTATAATTCAAAATATGATTTAGATTTGTCAGGTGAGATTGATACGACAAACTATGGCACGACTACTTCAGGTGTTTACGACATAACAGCCTCCACACAAATTCCACAATCCCTTGAATTGAAAGTGCAATCTGGCATAAATCAAAAAACAATCGCTTTTGGCCATATTAAATGGCAAGACTGGAGTGAATTACAAAGCATTGTGATTAGTCCGTTTACATCAGCAACCCCAACAACTGCTAATCCAACATCAACCGTTGCTTTAGAGCCTTTCTTTCAAGATGGTCTAACTATTACGGCTGGTTTAGGTCGTAAGTTGACAGATAATTTCTCACTCGCATCTAGCCTAACATGGGATAGAGCAACTTCAACCACAACAGGTACACAAACTGCAAGCTGGCGCCTAAACACAGGAATTAAAACTACCATTTCTGAAAATCTTGAGTTTACATTAGGTGGTGCTGTTGGCTATTTTGAAAGCGGTAAGTCTGAGCAAAATGCAAATGCAATTGATAGAGGTAGTAATATTTCTTATGATTTTGATGGTGAATGGTTCCAAGCTGTTTCAACATCACTTAAATTAAAATTCTAATTTAAAATCACAAGAATTACACCTTATAAAAACCACGAAGCCTGTGCTCGTGGTTTTTTTCTTTTTAAAATCTAATAAATATATGCATTATAATTTCAAATAAATAAAAGCCATAACATTACTTTAAAAGGAAAAAATAATGAAAAAAATATTCATGAGAATTTTTGCTTTTATTATTCTTGTTAATATAATCTATTTACTTGGCCCAAGACCTTCTTTTGATCAAGATTATCGTTTTAATCCTCAAGATATCTCTATAGATATTGAAAACTATCTTAAAACATCCGAACATCAATATGATGATATTGTTAAAACTGCTCACAAAGAAATTATATGGGCAAATACAGACAAGCAAAAAACTGAGATTTCCCTTGTCTATATTCACGGCTTTTCAGCAACGCGAGCAGAAATAGAGCCAGTCACTTCTAATGTTGCAAAGGCTCTTAATGCAAATATTTTCTTAACCCGCTTAAAAGGCCATGGTCGCCCAGGAGAAGAAATGGGCAATGCGCAAATGGTTGACTGGTTGAATGATACAGCAGAAGCCATTGAAATTGGAAAGCGTATTGGCAAAAGGGTGATCTTGATTTCCACGTCAACAGGAAGTGCTTTGTCTACATGGGCTGCAAGCCATCCCAAACTAAGTACGGATATTGATGGACTTATCCTCATTTCTGCAAATTATGCAATACAAGCAGCCCCTACATGGCAGCTTACAATGCCTTGGGGGCAGCAGGTAATTGAGCTGGTAGCAGGAAAAGAGAGAGGGCGTAATTGCAACTTATCACAAGCTGAACGCCTAATAGATGCAAAATGGACAGTTTGCTACCCTACAAAAGCCCTTACAACTATGGGGGCAATTATGCAAACCGTGGCTAATATTGATAAATCAACGATTGAAATTCCTGCCCTATTCATTTATTCAACAGAAGATAAAGTCATTAAGCCGGAAGTAATTGAAATGGTCATTTCACAATGGGGCGGAGAAAAAGAAATTTACAAATTGTCAAATACCAGCAATAAAGATAATCATGTTATAACTGGGGATTATGGTGCGCCTGAGACAACAGCTGATATAACGCAAACGATAATCAAGTGGATAAATAATCAATAAGAGACAAAAATGTATGAAATCCTAATTTTATTTTGTGCTGGATTTATTGCAGGCGCTATAAATTCTCTTGCCGGCGGCGGTAGTTTTATCAGCTTTCCAGCACTTGTGTTTGTAGGCATTCCTCCCATAGCAGCTAATGCAACCAATACATTCGCGTCCACTGCAGGATATATTACAGGCGCTTTTGGTTATAAAAAAGAAATTTTAGGTGATAAAAAAGCTTTATTTTACATCCTCATATTTTCGCTGATTGGTGGCTCTGTTGGGGCATGGATTTTATTAAAGACAAACGAAACAGGTTTTACCAATCTTATCCCATGGCTTTTACTCTTTGCAACACTCTTATTTATCTTTGGCAATCAGCTCAATAGCTGGTTAAGTAAAATTGGTAAAGAAAAACAATCTGCCAGCCTGTTAGGCAAAATTGGTTTGAAAATTTTCTTATTCTTATGCTGTGTTTATGGAGGCTTTTTCAATGCAGGACAAGGCATTGTCAATCTGTCCTATTTATCATTGGCAGGCCACAGCAATATTCATTATATGAATGCAATTAAACTTTTCATGTCTGCAATTGTTGGCGCTATTGCTAGTTTGATATTTTATTTCAATGGACTACTCGTCTGGCAAGAAGGCTTAGCTTTAATGATTGGTACGCTGAGCGGCGGCTATCTAGCTGCAAAAATGGCCTATAAATTAAACCAAAGCCTTATCCGAAAATTTGTTATTATAGCTTGCGTGGGCACAACAATTTACTTTTTCATCGTGACCTATTTTTGATTTTGCTGAAGTTAATTACCCAAAAACTATTCATGAAAATAATCATAAATTCTTTGGGCAATCTCTTCAGAAATGCCCGGTGTGCGCTTTAAATCATCAAGCCCTGCTTGCTTCACTGCTTTCGCCGTTCCAAATTCTGATAATAGAGCTTTTTTGCGTGTAGGGCCAATGCCTTCAATCTCATCAAGCGGCGACTTAATGAGATTTTTACTACGCTTTGCCCGATGGGTTCCAATTGCAAAACGATGCGCTTCATCACGCAATCGCTGTAAATAGTGCAGAGTTGGATCGTTTAAAGGCAGCATTTGTGCTTCTTTACCTGTGATATGAAATTGCTCTCGCCCCGCATTTCTATCAGGCCCTTTTGAAATTGCGACAAGCGCAATATTATCAATACCCAATTCATCAAATATTTCTTGAACAGCGGAAAGTTGGCCTTTACCCCCATCAATGAGCAAAAGATCAGGCCATATCGGCTCTTGGTCTTTTGGAGAAAGAGCCCCTGTATTATCGCCATATTCTTTTATCAACCGAGATAAGCGACGGGACAAGACCTCTTTCATCATGCCAAAATCGTCGCCAGGGGTAAGATCTGTATCTTTGATATTAAACTTGCGATAATGGCCTTTTAAAAAACCATTCGCACCAGCAACAACCATGCCCCCAACCGCTGCATTGCCTTGAATATGACTATTATCATAAACCTCAATCCGTTTTGGTGGGGCATCAAGCTCAAATAAATTAGCAAGATCAGCTAATAGTTTTTGTGTTGACTTATTCTCAGAAAGCTTTCTAATCAATGCCTCTTCGGCATTACGCAAAGCATGGAGCACAATCTCCTTTTTCTCTCCCCTTTGCGGTGTTGAAATTTGCACTTTATGCTGCATACGCATTGTTAAAGCTTCTGACAAAAGCGCTTGCTCTTCAATGCTATGGGATAAAATAACATTTGCAGGCGCTGGTTTGTCATCATAAAACTGACCAATAAATGCGCCTAAAATAGCAGCCTCACTGTCCCCACTATCCGCTTTAGGGTAATAAGCGCGATTACCCCAATTTTGCCCCATGCGAAAAAAGAAAACCTGAATACAGCTCTGCCCACCAGATTTAAAACACGCAAAAATATCGCCATCGCTGAAGCTTCGAGCGTTAATATCTTGCTGGCTTTGTATGGCATTAACAGCCCCTAATCGATCTCGATATTTGGCAGCTGTTTCAAAATCTAAACGATCAGAGGCCTCCACCATGCGCTCGCGTAAACTTTCTTTAAGATTATCGCTCTTACCACGCAAAAAGTCATAACTCTCTTTGACAAGTAGCTGATAATCTTCTCGCGTAATCTCATCGGTGCAAGGCCCAGCACAACGCTTAATTTGGTATAATAGACATGGGCGAGAACGCCCCTCGTAAACACTATCAGAACAAGAACGAATGAGAAAAGCCCGCTGTAGCGCATTAATCGTCTTGTTAACCGCGCTTGCAGAAGCAAAAGGACCAAAATATTGCCCTTTACGCTTACGCGCGCCGCGATGTTTTAGAATTTGCGGCGAAGGATGGTCTTCTGCAATCAAAATATAAGGAAAAGATTTATCATCACGTAATAAAATATTATAACGCGGCCGAAATGATTTAATCATATTAGCTTCGAGCAAAAGCGCTTCTGTTTCTGTCTCCGTATGTACAAATTCCATGGAAGCAGTTTGCATTATCATCCGAGCAATACGTGCTGATTGCTTATCAACACGGGTATAATTCGTAACTCTTTTTTTTAAACTACGCGCCTTTCCCACATAAAGAATAGTGCCCTCACAATCCAGCATCCGATAAACACCGGGACTGGAGGGCAGTGTTTTTACAGCGGCAATAATAACATCTACCCCTATCGGCATTTCCGTTTTATTGCTCTGTTCTTCGTTCGGTATTTGGTGCGTCAAAATAATCTCAAATGTAAAAGCAAATCTCTTATATCAAGATAGCTTAAAATCTAAATTTTGGAATATTTTTATTGTTTTATTTTTCTGAAAACAAATAGGGAGATTAATATTATGAGGCTTACAAACTAATTTAATAGCTATCTTTTTCTTTCTGCTTTTCCCTGAATAAAAATAATAGCTTACTAGGCCATCTCATATAATCAGCTGGAAAATAAGCATAAATAATATTTTTACAAAAAATCACTCATCTTATTTCCCAACTTAATTCATACTACATATTTGGATAAATTGGCCCGCCGCCGCCTTCTGGCACTGTCCACGTGATGTTTTGTGATGGGTCTTTAATATCGCATGTTTTGCAATGTACGCAGTTTTGCGCGTTAATTTGGAAGCGCGGCTTACCGTCCTCTTCAACAATTTCATAGACACCCGCGGGGCAATAACGCTGAGCTGGTTCTGCAAATGTTGGCAAATTCACACCGACAGGAATAGTCTCATCTGTTAGTTTAAGGTGAATAGGCTGATCTTCCTCATGATTTGTCCCTGATAAAAAGACCGAAGAAAGCTTATCAAAGGACACAACCCCATCAGGCTTTGGATAATCAATCGGCTTATGCTTGTCTGCGGGCTCAAGGCTATCAGCATCACTTTTGCCATGCTTTAATGTGCCAAACAAAGAGAAACCAAGCGTATTTGTCCACATATCCAAGGCAGCAATTGGAAT
>WTKA01000158.1 GCA_011524605.1 Hyphomicrobiales bacterium
GCCTAATTTATAAACTTTAAGAAGCACGTAATTTAGAAACGACGCTATCAATCCTACCTTGCATATTCTCAGACTGAGACAGCAATAATTTTGCTTTATCTTCAAGCCCAATAGCGACATCATTTGTTTGTGCCGTTGAGTTTGAAACCCCAGAGATAGAATTAGAAATAACTGAAGTTTCATTAACAGTTGACTGGGCATTTGCCTCAATGCCTTGAGAAGCGGAAGACTGCTCTTTAACTGCAGTTTCAACGAGGACAGCTAGATCACTCATTTGATTGACAATCGAACCAATATCAGTAATTTCTTGCGCAACATTCTGCGTAGAATTTTGTATATCAGTAACTATATCGCTAATGGCTGTTGTTGCGTCTGATGTTTGAGCTGCTAAAGTTTTAACTTCCGAAGCAACGACGATAAAGCCCTTACCAGCTTCCCCTGCTCTTGCTGCCTCTATGGTCGCATTAAGCGCTAATAAATTCGTTTTATTTGCAATAGCTTCAATCATAGAGACAACATTATCGATTTGCTCAGATTTAGAGATTAAAACTTCAATCCGCTTACGCGAGTTCAACGCTTTATTTTGGGCTTCTTGTGCAATAATATTAGATTTCACAACAGCGTCGCTAATATCTTTAATTGATTTGCTTAATTCTTTAGAAGCTTGAGCAACCTCTTTAATATTATTCAATGTATGACCTTGCGCTCCATTAAGGTCGCCAACAAGCCGCTCCCCTTTTTGCGCATTTGCTAATAAGGTTTGTGCAATAGCTAGTAAGTCATTACAAGTATTTTGAATAATATTTGATGTATGGCCTATCTCATTTTCAAGATCTTTAGCTGCCCCTAAACGATCTGTTTTACGTTTTTCAGCAGCCTCTTCCATATCCACGATGCGCTGCTCATCCAGTTGCTTAATCTCTTTTCGGCTTATTGCAAAACGTGCAATTGATTCATGAATATTTTGAATTTCTTTAATGAAATAATTTGTTTGATGGCTGATATAGCTATCATTTTTCAAATTATTCAGCTGCTTATCCGCTTTGTTTAGCGGTAGCACGCGCAAATAATAATCAACTATTGAGATTGCTAATATTATGAGACAAATGAAGCCAAGAAATATCAAAGCATTATTGCTACCAGAGCGTACTGTCTGAATGATTGCACCAGAAGATTCTTTAGTAGCATCAATGCTTGAAGAGGCATCTGATTTAGCTAATAAAATAAACATATTTATCTGACGATATAAACCTTTTGTTTTTTTCCAAATTGCCTCTTCTGTATTCAACGATGCTTTCTTATGTTCAAAAAATACATGTGCCTGCTGTATTTCTGCTATAATATTCTTTAAATTATACACAACATGACCTTGAACTTTTAAACCTTCGACTACTTCAAGAAGATTAGCAATTTTAGACTGATAATCTTCCTGCATCATACCTAGTTTAGCAAGTTTTTCTCCATGTATTTTCTGTGCGATAGTTTTATTAGCATTCCCCTCATAGGAAATACTTTGTATGTGCTTAGAAATATTATTAATTAGAAGAACCATATCATTGACTAGGATATTTATATTTGCAATTTCTTGCCCCATTTGAATATCTTGTTTAATATTACCGGCTATTTCTGGTCTTGTTAAAGAAAAATAAGTATCCAAATCTTTTAATTGAACATTTATTCTGCCAAAAGTATCTTCTTGAACCTTCTTCAATTGAAAATTGAGCTTTTGACTATTATCAATGGCAGCACTCAAAGATATGTTCATTAAATCTTCTAATTTTTGCTGCTTTTCTATATTTTTTAATATCTCTCTTATCTCAGTAGCAATCTTCTGAGTTCTATCAATAGATTTTTGGCTATCTAATTTTTCTATCTGTTTTACTAATGCTATAGATTGATGGTAACGATTTTCTCTATCTTTCTTATTCAAAGATTTTTCTAATAGTTCAGCTTCCATCCTAAGCTCTGTAAACATAAGGGCTATATTCTGATTATGAATATTAAGAGGAATATCCTGATTGATTGTTTGATCTGCTTTTGTATGGACTGTTCCCAATGTATGCCAAAACAAAATAATACTAGAAGTAAACAGCAGAAAAAATAAGCAATAAATGCCAATAACAAATGATTTTAGTGGCAATTTTGCTTTTAAATTTAGTTTCATTTACTCAACCCAAACATATTATTAATAGAAATAATAAATTTAAACTTTAATATTTACAGGTTGAAGAATAATTAAAATAATTTGATTAATTGCTTAAATAATAAGATTAAGATGCTTGCTGATCATCTTTTGCTTCAATTTCAAGAATTTCACCTTCTTTTAAGTCAGGTTCATCCTGTAAGCCATAATCTAATATAGGTAATTTATCCAAAATGCCACTTGCTTTTTCAGCGCTGATCGTCAAATTTGCGCCTTCAGGCTGTTGTGGAATTTTCCATTCAAATACACCAATTTTACCTGTGATAGGCGATTGAGCGATCCACTCATTTTTTATAACACCATCAGCAACCCATGCAGGATCTACAGGTGCTTTCATAGCTCTGGCTAGCCATTCGCGTACTTTACCCTCATTATTGCCGTCAGCATCTTCCAGCTGAGCATGTAAGGCGCAAATACGCTTTGTTATGTCAGCGTCGTCTATCATTGCTAATGCTTTACGCGCCTCTTGATAGTCACCGCTTTCAATCGCTATCCTTGCTAACACAACAGGTGCTTCGGCATGGCCAGCCCTTTTATTAATTAAAGTTTTGATACGTTTAACACGATCAGAGGCGCTGTCTGCAGAACGCGCATAAGCATAAATTTCCGCAAGATCTGGATGAGGCATTTTTTTCCAGCATCTCTCTATGATACGCTTCGCTTTAGAAACATCATTGCGACCTGAAGCGATCCGCCCTGCAATCACCGCTGCGGGGACAAGGCCTGGCGCGAGAGAATGCGCATCCTCTGCCAATTTCAAAGCCTTACTTGGCTCTTCTAACTCTAACTCAGACGCATGAGCGGTTAAAAGCACTGACTTTAAATGCAGTGCCTCTACTTTAGTAACATGATTATGCTTTTTTAGAGCTTGTAGTGCTGTTATTGCAAGCTCCCACTCATGGGCAGCTGCACGACCTTCCATTACCGCAAACCCTGCCCATTTCAAATTTGGAGAGGCTTCAAAAGCTTCTTCAGCAAGCGCATAAGCGGCCTTCAACTCTCCTTTTGCAACGGCAATCTCAAAAAGCCCGTTTAACCCTATGATATGCGTTTCAGTTCCAGCACGCATGGTTTCAAATGCTGCTATTGCTTCTGGATAATCCTGCCTTGCTAGCGCAGTTTGCGCGTCAAGCAGCTGTGTTAAGGGCTGAGGGCCGAGTAAATTATGAGCTTTGCGTGCCATGCTATCTGCTAAACGGGTATCTCCCGTGCCAATCGCCACCAAGCCTGTTCTTAAAGCATCTAACCCTTGCTTTTCCCGTCTTGTTGATAAAAACATGCTAAAAGCTTCAGGGCCGCTAACAATGAAACGGAAAAGCGACCAGCAAAAAATGCTAAGGATTGCTAGGAATAAGAAGAAAATCGCCAGTTGGGCAAGCGTTGGCTCAATAACAAATCCAGGGAATTCAATCGTAACATTCCCAGGCTGTTTCATCAGCCAGTCAAATCCTAGAATGACAGCGCCAAGAGCCATAATTATTAAAATTAAACGCAGCATATATCTTCTCGCTTTATACATATGGCATAGCTATCAAGCCATGCCTTCTTTTTTATGAGAGGCCTTGAAAATATTTTTTACCAACCTCTAACAATATTATTATTTCAAATTATTTATTCGCAACATCACCTTGAAGCTGCGTTAAAATAGTCTGAGTTAAAATATATCTTTGAGCAATTTCTTGCCAACCAGCTAGCCTTTCCTTGCTCGCTTGTGGCAACATATTTGCCTCATCTAATGCTGGTGCAATCTCTCCGCCATCGACAAGTGTCCGCATTCTAGTCACAATAGCTTGCGGTTCATCACCTTGGGGCATACCAGTACGACGAATATTTAAAGCACTTTGCGCTGAGCCAAGAAGACGATCTGTAAAGCTATCTTCTTGTCGTGCAATATCAGCAAGCAGCTGTTTTTCAACAAGGCCAAAACTTGATATTAAATTTTCTAATGTTGGAACACCTTGCTGGACAAGAGAAGACAACTGATCAACCTGAACCGGGTTAAGACCTGCTTGTTTAGCAAGCTTGGTTGCATTGGTGATATCATCCCCTTTGCTAAGCGCATCTGTTAAATATTGAATGGATAAAACTTGAGCAACAGATTGTTCAGACCCAGGAGCTGAAATTGCTTCTTGCATTGCAATAAGATCAGTACCGACCGTAGCGATCCGCTTTTTTAAATTTGTAATTTCATCAACCGATGCAATGATTTTTTTATTCACCTCAGTAAAAGTTGCTTCCCTGACTTCTTTAGATCGAGCAATATTTGATTCGACATCTGATAAAGCAAGTTTAAGCTCTTCATTTCTTTTTGCAGTTTCGCTAAGCGTTAATTGCATCTGTGCTGATAACTGCTCAAATTGGGCTCTAATGCGCGCATCTTCTGACTGAACAGATGCTGCCGTCTGATTAAAAGCATTTAACTGCTCTTCAAGACGCAAAATACGCTCATTCATGGCTTTAGCAGCTCGCACGGCCTGCTCAACTGGCTGACTGTCGCCTGAACCAGAAGCTGCAGCACTCGTAGCTTGTGCAGTTGTCAACGTCTGCTGCAAGCTTTCGTAATTTTTAGACAATGTAGAAAGTCTATTTTCAATAGGGCTTAAAAGAGCTGAGTTTAGCCCCTCCCCTTCAATAATTTTTGCGTGGCTAATGACTTTGTCTTGCAAGGCATCGACAGCGATATTCAGCTTATCAACGCTTGATTGATCATTCACTTGGCCTTCAATATTTTGTAATTTTGCTTCTAGCTCTTTCACTTTTGCTGCAAATACAATTGTGCGCTCATCAAGCGCCTTTACATCTTGGTTCGCCTCAAAGCCAAAACCAGCAAGTAAATTACTATTGATAGCGTAATAACCCGCACCAACGCCTAATGGCAAGCCAATAAAAAACATAAGGCAAGCGGCAATAAAACCAATGCCGCCGCGTTTTTGTTTTTCAGGTTTTTGTGTTTTCGCCTCTTCTTTTTTAGAGGATAAATCATCTGCTACGGCCTGCTTTATCTCATTCTTAGCTTTTGGATTGCTTGCTGCTTTTTGCGCTTCAGTTTTGGCTTTTTCATCATTGTCAGCTTCAGGCTTGTCTTTTGCAGTTTCCACTGTTTCCGCAGATTTTGCAGATAGTTCTATCGTTTGTGGTTTTCTAGCTTTTGCCGTTGTTTTAGACTGGGCAGCTGTTGTCTTAGGAGAAGATTTTTGTTCCGATGTATTTGTGTTATCTGTATCATTTGAATTTGACTTGTCATCAACCATAATCATGTCCTTACATCGAAATTCATACTACCAAAACAACCTATGTGTCTTGGGCATTTATTTTTATTAACCTTGCTTATCGCAAAACAGTTACCGCACAGTTATAATTTTAACATAAATATCAACAATTATTCTTATCAATATTGACTTAAAAGTGCAAATAAATGTGCTTCATCCGCTTTTTCTGCTACTTTAACTAAAAACCTATCATTCTTTAAAGCATCTGCGACCTGCTGTGATAAACAACAGATCAAGAGCCGTTTATCTTTTATTATATGCTCCATATGCTTAGCTTTGCTGATACAAGCCATAAAGCTATTAGCTGCTTGTGGAGAGTATAAAAGAACAATATGAACCTCACCTGACTGCCATGGCTTTTCTATGGCAATTGGCATTTCTTCCACATAATTTGCCTGATAAACTTCTTGAATATGCAGCTGAAATAGCTCTTTTGATAAAGTTTTTTCAAAACTATCCCGGCGTGGCTGCCCTGTTAAGTAACAAATCTCTTTTTGATTCGTAGACTGGGCGTTGTTTTTATTGAGCATCTCAGCTAAAGCAATGCCATTACCGGGGCCAACGATAATATGTTCACATCCAAATTCAGATGCGATCTTTGCGGTTTTCTGACCTACGCAGTAAATTTGCTTTGATCTTATCTTATCTTTAGAGACATCATCCCAAGGGGCTGCAAAAACTGCTTGAGAAGTAATAACAAACCCATCTACTTCAAGATTTTTTAAGCAGACCCTTTTATCTTCCGTGTTAACTTGCCACTCATAGGTCATTAAAGGCGCTGCAATGGGATTAAAACCAAGATCAGCGAGCTTACGCATCGTGTCACTGGCGTTTAATTGCGGTCTAGTCACCCATATTACTGGTTTTTGCGGCCTATGCACCATTTTAACTCTGCCAATAGTTTTCAGACATCTGACCTTTTAAAAATTCTCCAATGTCTTTGCCAAGCTTCTCACCATCTTCGAGTGCGGCTTCGCCTTGCTGCTCCTTGGGATCTGTGCCATCAGGGCGAACAACCAAGCCTTTCAAACGAATATGATTATCTTTAATAACAGATAAAGCCGCCAATGGTGTGCGGCAAGAACCATCAAGGCTTTTTAAAAATGCACGCTCTGTTTTAAGCTCGACCATCGTTGGTTCATGGTTCAAAGGCTCTAACAGTTGCTTCACCTTTTCATCCGCTTGGCGCACTTCAATACAAATAGCACCCTGCCCCGGTGCAGGCATGAATTCATCTGTTTTTAACGCAGAAATACGCTCATCTTTAATCTTCAAGCGATTAAGTCCTGCCATAGCAAGGAATGTGGCGCCGCAAACCCCATCATCAAGCTTATTTAAGCGCGTCCCAACATTGCCTCTTAATGGAATGATTTTCAAATCAGGACGTGCCATTTTTGCCAAAGCCACACGCCTTAAAGAAGCAGACCCTAAAACACACCCCTTTGGCAAAGCTGCTAAACTATGTCCAAAAGAGGAAATAATGGCATCTCGACGGTCTTCACGCTCAAAATAAGTGCTGATTTCAAGGCCATCAGGTAATGTAGTCGGCATATCTTTTGAAGAGTGAACCGCCAGATCAATCCTCTTTTCAAGCAAAGCCTCTTCAATTTCTTTCGTAAAAAGCCCCTTACCACCAATTTCAGATAATAGCCTATTTTGCACACTATCACCTGTGGTCTTAATCACTTCTATCGCAATGTCTTGCACATCAACCCCATGGGCTTCAGCCAATCTTGCTTGTGTTTCATGTGCTTGAGCAAGCGCTAAGGGGCTTCCCCTTGTTCCAATTGTTAAAAAAACAGCCACGATTTATCCTGTGATCTTCAATCCCATCTCTTTGAGATATAGGCTATTTACTTTCTTTTGGAAATGCAGAATAAAGAAAAAATCACGCATAACATAAACAGCACTTATAATTATTGTAATTCGCCTATAAAATAGAATATAGATTATGCATACCGATTAACATAACGTAAGATGGTTATATTTTTGCCCAGCCCATTTGTAAAATCATAAAAGCATTCTGAAAATAGAAAACACATGTCAAAAATCATCTTAGGGATTGAAACCAGCTGTGATGAAACAGCCGCCGCTATTATTCGTTTTGATGCGCCGGGCTCTGGTGAGATCCTCTCCAATATTGTTTTTAGTCAAATAGAGGAACATGCTGTTTTTGGCGGTGTTGTACCAGAAATTGCCTCTCGTTTGCATTTGGATATTATTGAACAAACAGTGCAAGCTGCTTTTAGTGATGCAGACTTATCTCCTAAAGATATTGATGCTGTTGCCGCAACAACAGGGCCGGGTCTTGCTGGTGGACTACTTGTTGGGGCTATATTTGGACGCGCCTTTGCTTTAAGCATAAAACGCCCTTTTCATGAGGTCAATCATCTTGAAGGCCATGCTTTGACAACACGACTGACCCACGGCATGATTGACCCCCATTTGCTATTGCTTGTTTCAGGCGGTCATACACAAATGCTCATGGTGCATGATGTGGGTGATTATGAGCGCTTAGGCACCACAATTGATGATGCTGCGGGGGAAGCGTTTGATAAAACAGCAAAGCTGCTTGGTTTAGGCTATCCTGGAGGGCCAAAAGTTGAACAATATGCTCAATTAGGTGATCGAGAAAAAATAAAACTACCCCGCCCTATGGTTGGGCGACAAGAGCTTCATTTTTCTTTTTCAGGTCTAAAAACTGCAGTGCGGCAAGCAGCGCAAAAATTACAGCCTATCAATGAAAGCCATATCCAAGATATTTGCGCAAGCTTCCAATCCGCAATGGGCGATATTTTTAAAGATCGCTTACAACGGGGCATAGATCAGTTTACAGCCCATTATCCCGAGCACAAGCCAGCTTTAGTCGTTTCTGGCGGGGTTGCTGCTAATCAATATTTAGCCTCTATATTTAAAATATTATGCGAAGAAAATGAAGCTGACCTCGTTCTCCCCCCTATCAACCTTTGTACGGATAATGCCGTTATGATTGCTTGGGCTGCAGCTGAACGAGACCATTTAAATTTAAGCCATCCCCCCTCTCAAAGTGCAATACGCCCGCGATGGCCACTAGACAAAGAGGCAGAAAAAGCGCGTGGCGCAGGAGTGAAAGCATGACAATTTCAATGACCGTTATAGGCGCCGGTGCTTGGGGCACAGCGCTTGCCTTAGCTTGGGCTCGCAAAGGATTGAAGGTAACTTTAATCGGGCGAAATGAAGATGTACTCAATCAGATTAGTAAAGGCAAACATCATAAAATTGGCGAGATTAATACCCCCTCTAACCTTCAATTCTCTACAGATATCAGCCTTGTTAAACACGCTGATATTGTCGTCTTAGCCACACCAGCACAAAGTTTTAATAGCCTTGCTAAAGGGCTATCTCCAATTTTGCCAGAAGAAACGCCTCTTGTGATTACAGCAAAAGGCATTGATCTTGAAACGCAGTCTTTGCTGAGTGATTGCCTTTCTCGCTTACTGCCTAACCGTCCTATGCTCTGCCTTTCAGGACCTAGTTTTGCTGTTGATGTGGCTGCTGATTTGCCGACCGCAGTAACATTGGCTGCAAAAAATTTAGATTTCGCTCAAAATTGGGCGGAAAATCTTTCCACGTCCAAGCTACGCTGCTATGCGAGCGATGATTTAAATGGCGTTCAACTCGGTGGGGCTTTGAAAAATGTTCTTGCGATTGCGGCAGGCATTGTTGAAGGCTTTGGTCTTGGAGAAAGTGCGAAAGCTGCCATTATCACGCGGGCATTTGTAGAAATGCAGCGTTATGCCAATCACTTTGGCGCAAATGCCCAAACCCTCTTTGGTTTATCGGGCTTAGGCGATCTTATTCTCACTTCAAGTTCTTTAAAGTCTCGCAATTTTGCCTATGGTTATTCTTTAGGACAAGCAGCTAAAAACAGAGAAGCATTACCAGCCCCCCAAGGGACAGTAGAAGGCATTGCAACGACAAAGGTTGTCTATGCTCTAAGCAATAAAGATCAAATTGATATGCCAATTGCCCATGCAATATATGATTGCGTTCATAAAGGCGTTGATATTGCCCAGAGCATTGATAATTTGCTTGCGCGCCCTGTGAAAAAAGAATTAGATATTTTTTAAGAGCCTTGGCTATTCCACATGGCTTTTCCTCGCTTACTCAAAAGTATATTTTAAATTAAGGATTGAAAAATGGCTTATTGGCTTTTTAAATCAGAACCAAATACTTGGGGATGGGATCAACAAAAAGCAAAGGGCGAAATTGGCGAACCTTGGGATGGCGTGCGAAACTATCAAGCGCGCAATAATATGCGTAAAATGAAAATTGGGGATCTCGGCTTTTTCTATCATTCCGTTAATGAAAAGCGCGTTGTGGGTATTGTAGAAGTTTGTAAAGAGATATACCCAGATCATACCGATCCAACAGGGCGTTTTGAAATGGTTGATATCAAAGCCATTTGCGATATGCCAACGCCTGTGACCTTACAAATGACAAAAGACGAGCCCCGTCTTGAAAAAATGATTTTAGTGAATAATTCCCGCCTTTCCGTTCAGCCTGTTGAATCTGATGAATGGGCTTTGGTTTGCCAAATGGGCGGTTTAGAGGATTTTCCAACCGTTTGATTTTTATTTTTC
>WTKA01000132.1:0-14708 GCA_011524605.1 Hyphomicrobiales bacterium
TTATTTGTGACGTTTAAGCGCCACTAAGGCTGCGCACCTCAACGGTGCTAGTCCTTTGTTTGAAATAGAGCGGGGCTTTATTTCAAAGTCGTCCATATGTCATGCTCATCGCATTTCCATATTATTTGTGACGTTTAAGCGCCACTAAGGCTGCGCACCTCAATGGTGCTAGTCCTTTTTTAAATAGAAATTATTCTAAAAAAATCTAAAAAACAAATGCCATATGCATATTAAAATTACAAGCTCTTTATTCGCATGAAATTTTCTTGATGATATTATTTTAAAGTGAGATTTGAAATTTGGGCTCTAATTTGGCTTTCTGTATCATCCGCGTCAGCAGAAAGGGCTAGTGCATATAAAACGACATCTTGATTGCCAAAAATATTTTGATAGTCTAATCGAAGATTAATTTCTTCTACAGCTGTTCCAGTATGTTTGTTTTGCAAGACAATTGTTCGTCCGCGAGAGCCAAGATAGGGGCTTTGTAAAACACTGTTAATCTCATGATGTCCGCCCCAAACATAGACGAGGACGCGTGCATTTTTATTGTTTAATAGTTTGGTAATTGAAGGCTTTTTCAATTTTTCTGCGTCTTCACGATTTAAGAAAACAAAATAAAGAGCAATATTGCGATCGTCCCCTCCTTTTATCTGAAGATTTGTCGGAGGTACGCCTTGGTTAACTTGCCATTGCCAACGGGCGGCTTCATAATGCCATGCATTTTTTTCTAGAGGTTTATAGAGCATAGAAACAGATCGTTCTGCCTGAATATTAAGCTGTGTTCCTTGAGCTAGAAATTCATTTTTTTTCTTAGGAAAGAAGCCCTGATGCTTCCATCCTTGCGAGAAGTCAATATTTTGAGCGTGGGAAAAGCCAATTAACGTATGGATAAATATGCATGTTAAGAAAAACAGTTTGATCATGAGAGATGCCTTTTTAAAAAAGATGGTAACGATCAAAAATGTCAAAAATTCGATTGTTTTGGGTGGTGGCTAGATTGAAACTGGGAAAAATCTGGTAAATTTAGCTCAGCAATAACATCTTGTGATGACCAGCCTCTTTCACGTAATGTTTTGATTGCAAGGTCATTATCTGACTTTGATAATTTTCTACCGCTATCATCAACAACTAAAGGGTGGTGGCAATAAATAGGTGTTGGAAAGCCAAGCAGCCTTTGTAACAAGAGCTGTAGTGATGTCGCGTAAAACATATCCTGTCCACGAACAACATGGGTTACATGTTGTAAAGCATCATCAACAACGCAAGCGATGTGATAGCTTGTTTCTAAATCTCGTCTTTTTAAAACAGTATGCCCCCAATCTTCTGGATGAGCACGCGTTAAACCAGCTTCATTGGCAGGCCCGATACCTATTTCTTGCCAAATTAATTCATCTGTTTTGTTTGTTTTTTTCTGTAGATGAAGTAAAGCTTTATCCATGTTCAGTCTAAGCGCACAGCCTTCGGGATGGCTATACATCATTTTCTGCTGCATGGGCAAAAGCGCAAATTCTTCGCCTGCATAAAGTTGTCCACCATCAGGATCTCGTGGCCAAGAAAAAGCCTGTTGCGCTTCTTTTACAGAAGCGATTTGGGCAAGTTCTTTTCGGGATAATATGGAGGGAAATAAAAGGCCTAATTCGTGAATTTGTTTGAGTGCTGCCTTATAAAAACCAATTCTATTTGACTGCCTAAGCGGCGGCTCATCTGGTATAATGCCAAGCCATTCTAAATCTTCAAGCATCTGCTTTTCATAATGCTCATTGCATCTTGTGCTATCAATATCTTCAATGCGAATAATAAATTTTGCATTTAGAGCCTTTGCTGTTCTCAATGCAAATAGACCAGCATAAGCATGACCAAGATGCATATAGCCATTTGGGCTAGGGGCAAATCTAACGCAAGGGGCTGCATTTTCAAGGGATGATTGTGTTAATATGGATGAAAACATTAGATATCTTTAGCATAGATTTTTATAAATTAGTAAGCAATAATATCATTTCTTTTAAAAGATTATTTAAGAAAAGTTCAATTTTCAACTTTTATCCTATATAGAATTTTGAAGAGATGATTTTGCATGAACTTATTTGGATATGGTAGAGAAAATTCAAACAGAAAAAGACATTCAAAGAGCAAGCGATGCTCTAGCATCACAGTGTTCTCATATGCAAAGAGTTTTAAAAACTTGTGGTTACCCACCACTTAGACTGCGACCAACTGGTTTAGAAGGCTTAGTGCATATTATTATAGCCCAGCAATTATCCGTTGCTAGCGCGAAAGCTATTTCTGAACGTGTTGAAGTTTTATTAGATAGACAATGGGATTGTCAAAAGTTGACAACGACATCTGATAATGATTTTCGTGCTGCTGGGCTTTCAAAGACTAAAATAAGAACTTTGCGAGCTGTTATTGAAGCTATTCAATCTGGTCATTTAGAGCTTGATCAGTTTGAGAACATGTCTACTGAGGCTATTATTCAACAACTCACAGCAATAAAAGGTATAGGCCCTTGGACAGCGCAGATATATCTTATATTTAGTTTAGGAAGATGCGATGTGTTTGCTTCAGGAGACTTGGCGTTGCAAATTGCAACTCAGAATTTATTGAAATTGGAGTCAAGACCTACCATGATCCAAATGGAAGAAATTGCACAACAATGGTATCCCTTTAAATCAATAGCAGCAAGATTCTTGTGGCTATGGTATCGTGTTGATAAACAGGCTAGTACTGGACTACCTATATAAACATTTTCAATGCCATATGAATTTTATTTTCAATGTAGAGAGAAAAAATTATGCAAATTTCCTCAGTTTTAAATGGCCCTCATATCACAGCTGTATCAGGAAATATAAAGAACATCATTATCCTTTTGCATGGCTATGGTGCTGATGGAAATGATTTAATTGGTTTAGCTGATCCATTAAAAGCAATTTTTAAGGATACGCTATTTCTTTCGCCCCATGCTCCAGAGCCTTGTGCTATGTCCCCCATGGGGCGTCAATGGTTTGACTTGACGCTAAGAGACCCTGAAGAATATTGGAGAGGAGCTGAGAAGGCAAAACCAAGTCTTGACCGTTATTTAGATGATGTTATCGAGCAAACGATGATACCGGCATCTAAAATTTCACTCGTTGGTTTTAGCCAAGGAACAATGATGGCGTTGCATGCAGGGCTTAGAAGAGAAGAGCAGCTTGCCTCTATAGTCGGTTTCTCTGGTTTGCTACCTATGCCCAAAAGTGCAAAGATAGCAACAGAATTTAAATCAAAACCGCCTGTACAATTGATTCATGGCGATTTAGATGCCGTTGTGCCTGTCTCTGCCATACTTGCTGCAGAATTAAGTTTAAAAGCCCATGATGTGAAGGTTAATAAACATATTTGCGCAAATGTAGACCATGGAATATCACCAGAAGGATTGCAGGTCGCTGCAGAATTTTTATCTCTTTATTTGTAAAGCCCTATTTTTTGAGTTGATCAATTATAGAGTAAATATCCTGGTTGTTTACGGTAGTTTGTAGAGTAAGAAAAATTCTTGTTTTCGCAATATAGTGCCTTTTCTTTAGTAGATGTAATATTTTTAAATTTATGCTGTATAGCAGAAAAAGATTTTATCAGTTGAATTTCTAGATCAGCTATAAAATTGTCAAAGTCTATGTCATCTCTTTCATCTTCAATTCTTGCACAGGCATAGGCAACAGTCGTTCTATCTCTTTTGAAAATATCACCAGTCATTGTTAGATTACATCCTGTTAAGGTATGAAATAAATACATAGCGATTTGTCGCGCTTTTGAAATTTTGGCATCGCATCTATTCGGCATAGTAAGTGTTTCTTTTGGAATAGAATAGTAAGTGGCAATGATATTCAAAGTTTCACAAGCATATAATGTTAAGACTTCAGAATTTTCTGTTCGTATAAAATCGTAGATATCTTCTTTTTGCTTACCAGCTTCTAAGTAATAGCTATGATTTGGATTGTAATTATATGCTTTCTTTGCAAAGCTTTCGTACTTGATACTCATTTTAACGCCCCTATTTATTGTATATCTAATAATGCAACCTGGGGCGTTAGCGGGGAAAACTATTTATGTTTTTATCAGAAATGGTTAAATTAATATCATGAAAATATAAATTTACTACTCTTGATATGTTTCATAGCTTTTAATGTATAGTGTTGTGTGTAAGAAGTGATGCTATAATTTTATAGAGCTATTTTAGCTTCTGTAAAATCTGCAACTTGTTCTACTGTAACTTGATCTGCTAATTCAACGATTTTTATACCTTGTTGTGTTATATCAAAAACACCAAGATTTGTGATAATTCTATCGACAACTTTTTGACCTGTTAAAGGAAGGGTGCATTTTTTTAAAAGTTTGCTATCCCCTTTTTTATTGGCATGATCCATTATCACAACAACACGCTTCACGCCTGCAACAAGATCCATTGCGCCGCCCATACCTTTGACCAGCTTGCCAGGTATCATCCAGTTAGCGAGATCTCCTTCTTCGGATACTTCCATTGCACCGAGAATAGAAAGGTCAATATGACCACCTCTAATCATAGCAAAGCTATCAGCAGAAGAGAAATAAGAGGTGCGATCTAATTCGGTTATGGTTTGTTTCCCTGCATTGATCAAATCAGCGTCTATTTCCGCTTCAGTAGGGAAAGGTCCCATGCCTAGCATCCCGTTCTCTGATTGTAGGGTCACATCAATGCCTTCAGGAATATAATTAGAAACAAGAGTAGGTATGCCAATGCCTAAGTTTACATACATGCCATCTTGTAATTCTTTTGCAGCGCGCTGCGCCATTTGATTGCGATCCCATGCCATGTTTTTCTCCAATAGCAAATTCGTGAAGGACAAAATTTAGTTAAGCAGTTTTGAGTGTTCTTTGCTCAATTCTTTTTTCATGGTTGCCTTTGATTATGCGCTGCACAAAAATACCGGGCGTATGGATTAAGTCTGGATCAAGAGTGCCTGTTGGTACAATTTCTTCTACTTCCGCAACGCATATTTTGCCACACATGGCGGCGACAGGGTTAAAGTTACGAGCTGTTTTGCGATATATTAGATTGCCTTGTTCATCTGCTTTCCAAGCTTTTACAATGGAAAGATCCGCAACAATGCCTTTTTCCAAAATATAAGTTTGGCCATCAAAATCTTTATGCTCTTTGCCATTGGCAACTTCAGTGCCCACGCCAGTTTTTGTATAAAATCCTGGAATGCCAGAACCGCCTGCACGCATTCTTTCAGCCAGCGTGCCTTGAGGATTAAACTCGACCTCAATTTCATTATTTAGAAATTGTTGCATGAATAAGTCATTTTCACCTACATAAGATGAAATCATTTTTTTGATTTGCTTTGTTTGTAATAATAAGCCAAGCCCAAAATCGTCAACGCCGGCATTGTTCGAGGCAAATGTCAGTCCTTTTATACCGGAATCTCTTATGGCTGTGATTAAATTTTCCGGAATGCCGCAAAGACCAAAGCCGCCTGCTGCTATGAGCATATCATCTGATAACAATCCTTGAAGGGCATCATCCGCCGTTTCATAAATTTTGCTCATGGCTATTACAACCTCATTTCATAAAATCAAATCCATTGATGATGATCATAGATTTTACTTTTGAAGTTGTAAACGTCACTTTTGAATTAATTTTTAATAATTTTAAAAGTGTTTAAATACTTCGTTCATTGGTGGTGTTAAAATAATAGCAAATACAACGGGTAGCATGAATATAGCTAGAGGCACTGTTAACTTAGCAGGAAGAGAATTTGCCTTATTTTCAGCGCGTTGTGTTCTATCATTCCTTAATTCATCTGCCTGAACACGTAAAGCTTGCAATATTGACGTGCCGTAAGCTTCTGCTTGAATGATTGTATTTGAGAAATCTTGAATTTGGTCAATACCACATCTGTAAGCAAAATTCTTAAAAGCAACACGACGATCTTTAATATAGTTTAATTCTGCTCCTAAAATGTGAAATTCCTCACATAAAACGGGAGCGCTGCGTTCTAGTTCTTGTGCTACCCGGCGAATAGCCGCTTCGGATGTCATACCTGATTGAACGCAAACTATAAGTAAATCTAGGGCATCAGGAAAACGGAGCAAAATCTCCTCTTGTCGTTTTGTTGCTGTGTTTTTGACCATAATTGAAGGGAGGAAAAAACCAAAAACGCCGCCGCCCACAGAACCCATTATATATTGATTTAACGAAGGCTCAGTAATAAATAAACCTGTAACATAATAGCCCATAAATGGCATGCAAATTGTCGATAAAACACGGATCATCAAAAAAGCAATAGCGTGGTCTTCTCGTCTATAGCCAGCTTGCATGAGCTTCATACGCAATTTACTAGTAGCCTGCCTATCAAGGTTGAATTGTCTGCCAAGGCCTGCAAGTTTTTGAACATTTTCAGACGTTTTTCCTTGATCTTTTTCTGCTAGCCTTTGACGTAAAGCTGCTTCTTTTACTCTCGATGCTGTTTCTAGCTTATTGCGCTCAAATTTTTTCAGGTCATCGATTTCACGCGTAACAATTTTGACACGTTGCTTTACATTGCTGCCACTAAAATAAGGAAATAATAAGGTGATAGCTGTGGCCATAACTAACACACCTAATAGTAAAGGAAGCCAGCCGCCATTTACAAAATCATTAACAAAACTCATTATTATACTCCATACCAAATAATAAAATAAACGCTATTTGGATTAAATCTTAAAGTTAGTCATTTTCCACATGACAAAAACACCAATACATTGCCAAATAATACAGCCGACAAGCACAAAAATGCCGAGATTATTTTCAAAGAAAAAAGCAGTGTGGTCTGGTTGTAAGAAAGATAAAGCAAGCAGGATGGCAAATGGAATGCCGCCAACAATCATTGCGCCAATCCGTGACTCAGCTGTCATGGAATGTATTTTCATCTTTAGTCGACGTCTTTCTCTTAATACTGTCGCAAGATTGGTTAAAATTTCAGACAAATTACCACCAGATTTTGCTTGAATTTCAATAGCAATTGCTAAAAAGCGCGATTCTTCCATCGGTACGCGGATCGCCATTCTTTCAAAAGCATGGGATAGGGTTAAGCCCATAGCTTGTTCTTTCATTAAGATTTGAAATTCTGATCGAATTGGTTCTTTGCCTTCAGAGGCAAGAATTTTGATTGCTTCAAGCGCAGGTATGCCTGATTTTAGATTCCGAACAATAGATTCCAAAGCCCCTGGCAATTCACCTGTAAACTTTTTAAACCGTTTGCTTCTAGCTCTTAATACATACCATCTAGGCAGTGCAAGTCCTGCAAATGAAGCAATTGGTAAACTTACCCATAAACTAAACCCGCCGATGCTTACAGCAACAAAAGCTGCTGCTGCTGCCAGAATTGAATAGATATAAAATTGACCAAGAGTTATATCTAGTCCACATTGTGCAATAATGTTGCTCAAAGTCAGCTTGTTCGCACGGCGTAATTCTTCTGAATCTTGTTTCCGCTGGCGATCAATATCATCAAGCTCTATTTTTTTCTTTGCAGCTGATGAGATTGTTTCTTTTTGATCACTAAACCCAAGTGCAGCGCCTAATTCTTTAATACCGGAGTTTTTCTTCTTTCGTTTTACACGAATAACAGAATCTTCCATAATCATACTCTCAAATTACATTTAATATTTTAAATAGGCTACACTATAAATCTTAATAAGCCATGCTATCTAATGCAGGAACATCATTGAGCTCGTCCATTGCACCCGCTAATTGATGTTCTAGATCAAAATATTCTGCTCTATCCCACATTTTAGGTCTGGCAAGACCCGTGCCTCTATGCACTCCTCGGATTTTACCATCATCTGTTGTACCGCTCATTTCATAAAGCATGACATCTTGCATCATAATATTTTCGCCCTCCATGCCTGTTACTTCAGAGATATGAGTGATGCGTCTAGAGCCATCTCTTAAACGGGTCGCCTGCACAATCACATCAATTGAACTTACAATCATTTCGCGAATTGTCTTAGATGGTAAAGAATAACCGCCCATGGTGATCATACTCTCAACCCTGCTGAGTGCCTCTCTTGGGGAGTTTGCGTGCAATGTGCCCATTGAACCATCATGACCTGTGTTCATTGCTTGTAAAAGGTCAAAGGCTTCAGGGCCACGTACCTCACCCACAATAATACGCTCTGGTCGCATCCGTAGACAGTTTTTAATAAGGTCGCGCATTGTAATTTCACCAACACCCTCTAAATTGGGTGGGCGTGTTTCTAAGCGGACAACATGAGGCTGTTGGAGTTGAAGTTCCGCACTATCTTCGCATGTGATAATACGCTCAGTCGCTTCAATATAAGCGGTTAAACAATTTAATAATGTTGTTTTACCTGAGCCTGTACCACCAGAAATTAGGATGTTACACTGCGAGCGACCCATAATCTGTAATAGACGAGCGCCTGCAGGGGAAATCGCGCCAAAACCAACGATCTGGTCTAAGGTAAGCTTGTCTTTTTTAAATTTACGAATAGTCAAGCACGCTCCATCAATTGCTAAAGGAGGAGCGATAACATTAACACGGCTGCCATCAAGAAGGCGCGCATCACAAATGGGGCTAGCTTCATCAACACGTCTACCAACTTGGTTTACAATACGTTGACAAATATTCATAAGCTGCAAGTTGTTTTGGAATTTGATATTTGTTTTTTGAACCTTACCAGCAACTTCGATAAAGGTTGTATCAGCACCATTGACCATAATATCTGCAATATCATCACGGGCAAGGAGTGGCTCTAATGGGCCGTAACCAAAAATATCATTACAAATAGCTTCAAGAAGATCTTCTTGCTCTGCCATAGATAAAGCAATGTTACGAACAAGAATAATTTCATTAATTACGTCACGAACTTCTTCTCTTGCCGTGATATTGTCAAGATTTGATAATTCAGATAAGTTGACGGTCTCGATCAGCGTTGAAAAAATTTCTGATTTTATACGCTCAGCATGGGGGTCATTATTTTCAACACCAGTGCTTGGTTGTGCAGGTGCGCTATCTAGCGTATTGAGGCTGTCCAGGCTCATAGGTTGTGTGTTTGAGAGGTCTGGAGCTGCTTGCTGTCCACCGATAGGCTGTTGCTCAGGGACTGGATTTGCAGCATTATTATCTGCTATAGATGATGGTTGCCGTTGCTCATTTCTTATGCCGCGTTTTCCAAACATTGCTCTAATCTTCCATCTATTATGAGGCGTTAACCTACTATTTTCTTCTTATAGACCCGATGAATTTATCATTCATATTTCAGGCTCTATCTCATTATTTTCGTTCTATTTTTATATGAAAATAGAAATATTCTAGTTGCACATTCTGTGATCCAATTTTCAGTGGCAGTAAATAAAGCTAGCCATTTGCAATCTTTTTAATCATGCTTAAAATTGGTGATTTTTGTACGAGATCTTCTTCTTCTGTTTCAAATTGCATGCGTTGCCCTGAAGCTACAAAATTAGCTAAGTTTCTGACATGTTTTGAAAATTGGCTTGTATTGTTTTTTTCTAAGGGCATTTGGCCATTTAATTCCATATGGCTTGTAGAAGCACTGTCATAGGGAATAGAGGCTAAGACAGGAATTTCTAAACTATCTTCAAAGTCATCTAATTTTATTTCTTTGCGCTTTGCTTCGTTGACGCGATTTAAGATAATATGCTGAATTTGTTCAACGGACTTATTCTTTTTAAGATAGGTAACAATATTCTTGCTATTTCTAAGGGATGATAGATCAGGAGAACCAACTACTAAGACTTGTGAAGAGTTAATAGCAATATGTTTAACTAAAGGACTCCACTCAGCTGGTAAATCAATAATGACATTTTTATATTCTTCTGAAAGAGCATTGGCGATTTCTGCAAATTTGTTCGGTGATCTCTGATTATTAAGATAAATATTCGCAGGAGACGTAATAATATCGAGATTATTCTCAATATTAATAGCTAGCCCTTTTAAATATCGTCCATTTACAGCCCCTCTTTCCGCTTCATTTAATGCGGTTTCAACTGTTTCAATAGGATCTCTAAAATAATTGAGCCCAACCGTGCCATAGGCGATATCAAAATCAATCAAAATTGTGGGTTCATTGCGTTCAACCCCTAAAGCCCAAGCTAAATTATGGGCAATTGTACTTCCCCCTGCACCGGGACGCGAAGACAGTATGCTAATCACGCCATTGTTAACAGAAGAAACTTTTTTCTCTGGAATAATTGTTAACAAAGAAGTAATAATTGCACTTGCTGGCTCCGTTATGTTGAAGACAGCCGTGATGCCCATTTCTAAAAGTTCATTTTGAAAAGCTAAATCTTCTTTTGCAACTAGAAGAAAGACTTTTGTTTCTGGATCGCAATTTTCGGCTAATGAATCAAGTTGTTGTAATAGGACATCCTTATTTTGTGACGTTTCAAGGATAAGAATATTCGGTGTGGGAATTTTCGCATATGTCTCATTTGCAGCTGCTATGCCGCCCATTTTTATGAGAAAATCCGCATTGCCCAAGCGTGCGTCTGTAGGCAATGAATTGACAAGCTGAACGCCATGTTGGCTTTCAGCAAATGCATGTACCGAAAAAGAAGTACTTTCTTGACTCATCTTCTTTAAATCCTATTCATAAAAACAATCACTAATGTTCTTTATTCGCCTGATGTAAGCGTGACACGTTCATCATTCAATTCTACGGGCTCAGCTGGTGTGGGTGTTTCATAAGTATCCAGTAAAATCATACGACGTTTTGTTGAGACACTCCCCATTTTTCCTGGCTGTACCAAGTCATTAGGGTTTGCAACCATAGCGGCTAGATTATTTCTTGTGGCACATCCAAAATAATCATGGGTGTTACCGCCACCATTATCAACCATTGGCTTGGTAAGAGCATCACAGCCTTCTGCATGGGCTGTCACACGGGAAGATTGGAATGAGAGTTGAACAAAACTTGGATTAGAGGATTTTACTGGGATGATATTCACTTGCATCCCGCCATAGCCAAGCTTTCCAAGCGTATTATTTACATGATTGACAATAGCATCATGATTAGAGCCTGAAGCAATTTGCGCGTTTAAGGCTTGCCCGCCCTCTTGATGATATTTCGTCAAGAAATGTTGTAAATTGGTATTGCCGTTGCTATCTAGCTGACCCATCTCATTAAATGACAGTTCAACTTTATGGACTTTTTGTCCTATAGAGATCGGATTTCTTAATAGATGATAATTGGGTGCAAAGCTTGCAGAAGGCTGGCGAGGACCAACTTTGTTTGAGCAAGCTGCTACAGTTGTGCAGACAAGGGCAAGGCCAAGTAATTTTTTTGCATCTAAGTTGTGCATTTTTGGCTCATTATTTGTTTTATTGAGTGTTTTAATTTTCATAGCACTTTTATGTTTCATAAGATAAGGCATCTTTTTACTCTTCCATAAAATTTGGGCAAATACCTGTTCTAGGTTTTTAATTTTACGTTCGTAGTTACCATTCTGTAACCTTGGTAATTAAAATTGAATAGAGTCTAAAATCTATAAACTAAATTTGCTGTTATCTATTCCACCTGACTGATCGGCCAGACTGTAGCTGCATAGGCGCTTGTTGTGGCATATTCGGTGTTTGAGCAGGAATAGAACCTGTTTTCTCTTTAGAATATTGCGACATGTCTAAAGGCATTGCTGTAGCAGTTGGGGCGCTGACATTTTCTGTGCCATAGACTTTTGCAAGGCGGCCAAATAGGGTCGTTTCCAGATCTGACGCTGTATAGATACCATCTGTAGGGCGTGTTAATTCTTGTTCTTTAACAGGCTCCACAATATAGGCCGTTGCAATAATCATTAGTTCAGACTGGTTGTTTTGATAAGCGCGCGATCTAAATAGGCCACCTACGATTGGTAGATTCGCTAATCCTGGTGTCTGGGACAGGATATTCTGGTCTCTTTCTTGCATCATGCCAGCGATTGCCAAAGAACCACCACTAGGAAGCTCAACAGTTGTTTTTGTCTCTCTTTTTCGTATAGATTTCATATTAAGTTCATTAACACTTACATCTAATAGTCTATTTTCTTCAAATGTTAAATTATCATAAGGAGAAAGTTCACTTGATTGAACGGCAATTTGCAAGTTGATACGATTACCTGGCAGAACAACTGGAACAAAAGAAAGTTCTATGCCCATGTCAACCCACTTAATCTCATGCTGAAGTCCCACAGTACCAGTCTCTGTGTCCAAGCTGATGTCTCGATCAATAACAACGGGCACTTCTCCGCCGGCTTTAAATTCTGCTTTTTCACCAGAGATGGCAACTAGCGTTGGTTCCGCAAATATTTTTACTAAGCCTTGTTCATCAAGAGCTTCAATAGCAGAACTTGCACTGGTGTTACCACTGTTATAAGCTGTGCCGATCTCTGTTGCAGCTGAACCAACTTGTTTTAAGCGGTTTACTACATTTGTGAACGCGCCAAAGGAAAAATTATCTACATTAGATATGGCATCAAGGTTTATTCCCAAATTTTTAATAACTTGGCGCTCTACCTCAGCAACCGTCACTTTGATCATAACTTGGTCTTTACCAGCGACAGATAGCATATTGATAACACGACTGCTGAAGTCAATATCATTTGCACTGCCTGACATTGAAGTTGTTTGGGTCACGCTTTCTCTTTCTTCTGCAAATTGTTCAGCAATTTTTACTGCACGTGCAGCATCTGCGGCTGATTTTACTTGACCCTTTAATATGACAGAGCCTTTAAGCGTCTCAACTGTAATGTTTGCTGCTGGCAGCATTGTGTTGAGCATGTCCTGCAATGGACCTGTGTCCGTATCAATTGTAACATCAACAATTGAAATAGGATTGCCCTCTTTATTAAAGAACATTAAGTTTGTCTGACCTGTATCTTGAGCCAAGACATATGCCCTACGGGGTGTCCGCATGATTGCGTCGGCAATATTGGGGTTGGCAACTACAACATCTGTTGCATTTTGCGGTAGCTCAATTAAGAGTGTTTTATTCACTCCAGTGCGAACCTTCATTGTTTTACCAACATTTTTTGGACTAACAATCAGTCTATTCTGGAATTCCATGCCAGCGGTTGCATCTTTTTGACCTAGTTGTAGTCCAATAATAGATGCGCCAAGAAGGCTTGCGGCAATACCGAATGCGGCAATCTGCTTATAGGTCATCATTTTCTTTACTCCTTAGGTGAGCTTTTACCTAAAATAGTTCTCACCATTCTTTGGATAGATTATTCAATTACTTCTTCATTTTCTTCGATTTCAAAGCCAGGCAAGGCCATTGATGTGTCTACATTTTGTGTTCTTTGACGAAGACCATCTGTAGACATAGTGCTAATATCGCCTAGCAGTGCCGGTGCAGGAATTTGCTCATTCTCTAAAGGATCTGCTTGCACCTCATCTCTTTGATAATCGATATCTGAAAGTTCAGGTATAACTCGTACTTTATTATTCTCAACTGGTGCGTCAGCACTAACTGATGTAGAAATAGAGCGACCAAATCCAATAATTTTAATCACATCAGTGCTGCCTCTTTCCTGCGCAAAGCTTGTATTGGCGCGCGAGCTTTCAACAGGCGTGCCATCTGGGTTAATCATGCCGCGTAAAGCAACATTCAAAACTCGGTCACCATCAATAGCTGTCATTACTGCACTTGATACTGTTGTAATTTGATCTGAAGGTATTTCTAAAGTTGCTGTTGCACCAACGATTGCTATCTCATCACCTTCTTGCATAACTTGTTGGTCAATAGCTAAAACACGAAGATTTTCCATAATGACCCAGCTATTAAGGTAAGTATTTTCTTCTGTTCTATTATTACCATCTTCGTTATGATATATAGTTTCATCTTTTTGCTCTGTTACCGTAAGGTCAACACGATCATCTGGTAAGATTAAACCGCCAGCAGCAAGCTCTGGTTCAATCGGAATAGACATGGCACGCATACCAGGGCGAAGTTTTGAGGAAATACGGTTTTCAGGATCAAGTAGCATCGCCTCAGCAATTGGCGTTCCTGGCGGGATATCTCTTAGAGCAAGACGTCCTGTATAAACTTCCACAGCATCAGGCATAAAATCATTAGATATTTGGTTATTTGTTGCGCTTTGCCCTTGTGGTAAATCTCTCCATTCCATGTCTAAGGAAGACATAACATGGCCTTGATTAATACGATTTGAACTTACCAAAATTGAGATAACCGGTTCTTCTTCAACAGCCGCAATTTGCTGTTCTGCATCAGGCAGAAAAAAAGTTTTTGCGCCAAAAAAGACAACACAAAATAAAATTAACCCTACAAGTACAGCTTTTAATAATGGGGATGATTGCTTCATAATACAAACTCGCTAATTTAAACTCCGTCAAATTGTGCAAGAAAAAATATAATTTATAGTTAATAGCTTGTTTCTAATTATGGTTAATAAAATTAAGAGCTTGAAAAACAGGGTAAGCTACTATAAAAAAAGGAAAAATTTTAATCATTGAGTTAAAAATGTTTTTTTACCTATCAAAGATCATTTGGTTTTTTATACAACCATCTAGTTTTTTCTATCTACTACTAACCATTAGTTTAGTGTTGTTGCGATGTAATAAAATCAAATTTGCTCGAAGATTACTTGCTTTTCTTTGCTGTTACTATTTATTGATGGCTTACTTGCCTCTTGGCAGATTATTACTCATTCCCCTTGAAAATCATGTTGCACGAATTGA
>WTKA01000132.1:14808-28624 GCA_011524605.1 Hyphomicrobiales bacterium
AATACGCAAGAAAATGCGCAATTTGTAAAAAAGATGATTAATCCAAAACCAAATGAAAAATGGGTTCTTATGACCTCAGCCTTTCATATGCCTCGCGCTTTGGGTAGCTTTCAGCAAGCAGGTTTTGATGTTTTGCCTTTGCCCGTTGATTATAGAACGAGCGGATGGGAAGATTTATTAAAGATAGAATATTATGCACGCGACGGCATTGATAAAACAGATATCGCAGCAAAAGAATATTTAGGATTATTTGTTTATTGGCTTACGGGGCGCATACCAAGCCTATTTCCCCAATATACTAGTGCTGAGTAAATAGGTCCTGAGCCTAGTATTGTTGCTGAACAAGATAAGGCTGGTTAAAGAAAAATTCTTCAAGATTATTTTCTTCCCCTATACGGTCAACAATAAGAAAATCACCTGAATGGTCAATCGGTGTTAAAACAGCATGCCAAACATTGCGATGATAGTTAATGCCTTGCCCTGCTTGGGTCATAAAAGCATTCGGCGTTGCGGGTTGTCCACCATCATCAGCAGCTACAATAACTAGGAAAGGTGCCTGTTGCAAAGGGATGAAGGCTTGACTGCCATAGGGGTGACGTTCCATCATTTCTAATTTTAGAGGTAGACTATAGGATTTTGCACGCCCTAGGCTAATAATAATTTGTGCATTTGTTCCTGTGACTTCTGTTTGTGCGAGGGCGTGATAGCGATCGCACATGCCATTATTGATAGCAAAGCTTGGCGGCCTATCAAAGTCAATGAGATCACCAAAAGGCTTGAATTTTTCTGCAGTCATTTTTTGAATTTCAATTGCTTGCATCATAGTCATCCTAGCGTTAGCTTCATATGGCGATTGATATCTTTATACAGAAGATATCGAAATTTGCCTGGTCCTCCAGCATAGCAGGCTTGCGGGCAAAAAGCTCTTAGCCACATAAAGTCTCCTGCTTCAACCTCTACCCAATCCTTATTAAGCCGATAAGCAGCTTTCCCTTCTAACACATATAAGCCATGTTCCATGACATGGGTTTCAAGGAAGGGAATGCAGCCACCCGCCTCAAAGGTAACAATTGTAATGGCCATGTCATGGCGCATATCTTTGGGGTCAACAAAGAGGGTCGTTGCCCATTTTCCTTCTGTATCGGGCATAGCTGTGGGTTTTATATCTTGTTCATTGACAATAATAGGGTCTGGAAGATCAATACCATCAACTGCCTGATAGGCTTTTCGGATCCAATGAAATGTTGCGTCTGTAGACCCTTTATTAAAGAGCTGCCATTTTGTGTTGGGCGGAATATAGGCGAAGCTGCCTTCTACTAAATCATAGACTTGATCTTCAATTTTTAATTCCAGCTGTCCATTTGTGACAAAGAGGGCTGCTTGAGCATTTGCCTCGGTTTCAGGTTTGTCGCTACCGCCACCGGGTTGGACTTCCATAATATATTGCGAAAATGTTTCAGCAAATCCCGTCAATGGTCGCGCTAATATCCATGCTCTGGATTTTTGCCAAAATGGAATATTGCTTGTTACGATATCTTGCATCACCGTTTTAGGAATAACGGCATAGCTTTCGGTGAAGACAGCTTGGCTTGTCAAAAGCTCGCTTTGCTTTGAAAGTCCCCCTTTTGGGGTGTAATAGGTGGGGTTGCTCATGTTAGCTTATCCTCTTGCTGGATGTTCACGTATCCAATGCTTTGCTATATCAATGCGTTTTGTAAACCAAACTTTTTCATGGCTTGCTGCATAGTCAAGAAAACGAGCGAAAGCTGCGGCGCGACCAGGCCGACCTACAAGCCGACAATGTAAACCAATATTCATCATTTTAGGAGTGCCATGAATGCCCTCTTGATAGAGCATATCAAATGTATCTTTGAGATAGGTATAAAATTGATCACCTGCGTTAAAGCCTTGCGCTGTTGCAAATCGCATATCATTGCAGTCAAGTGTATAGGGAATAATAAGTTGATTGCGATTATTATGGTGATACCAGTAGGGGAGGTCATCTGCATAGCTGTCGGAGATATAATCAAAGCCCCCTTCTTCTGTTACAAGATCTACGGTATTCATTGAGCATCGCCCCGTATACCATCCCTTAGGCCTTGCTCCTGTGGCTTCGGCGTGAAGGTCAATTGCTTTGAGAAGATGATCGCGCTCTTCTTCTCGTGAAAAATCTTTATACTCGATCCATTTCAAACCATGGGAAGCAATTTCCCAATCCGCTTCCACCATAGCTGCTGTTTGCTCCGGGGAGCGTTGCAATGCGGTAGCAACCCCGTAAACGGTCACTGGTATAGAGCGCTGGGTTAGCAAGCGATAAAGTCGCCAAAAGCCAGCTCTGGCACCATATTCATAAATGGATTCCATATTCCAATGGCGTTGATTTGGCCATGCAGCCGCACCAACAATTTCAGACAAAAAGGCTTCAGACGCTGCATCTCCATGGAGAATATTATTCTCACCCCCTTCTTCATAATTTAAAACGCATTGGATAGCGATTTTGGCATCATTGGGCCAATTCGCTTGAGGGGGGGTTGCCCCATAGCCCCTCATCTCACGGGGGTAACTGTGTTGATCATTATTGTCCATTATGCTCTAACTCCCGTTTTTTGCTATTTTACTCACAAAGATTATGACTGTTTTGAAGGGCTGTAATGATTTGATTGGCAAATTTCATTGCAGCAACTGACAAGCTTCTATTTTTCAAATGGCCGACATATAAATAGCCCTTAACAACATCGGCAGAATGTATGGGGCGCCACATAAGCCCATTATGCTCTAGGGAACTTTTAGATAATCCAAGAGGAATATCAAAAGTCACTAAATTGCTGGCGCGCACAGTGTTTAATAGAAATTGTGAATCTTCTGATTCAACGGCGATTTCCATCTTTAATTCACTTTTTCTTTGTACAGCAAGATCAAGAATGCTTCTCACACCAGTTAGTTTTGCAGGTACGGCTAAGGGGTGCTGAAAACAGTCACTAAGGCGTAGTTTTCCCTTTTTTTGAGCGAGTAGGTGGTCTTTATCAAAAATGGCAACAATTTCTTGGTCTATGCTTTCAATGGTTTGAAATTCTCGGCGGTGTAGGGGTTCAAAGGCAATGGCAAGATCTGCTTCTAAATTGGCAAGTTGTTCTTGCGCTGTTTCAATATCACAAGGGTTAACCCGAAACGAAACAAGGGGGTGCTGTTGCAAATAATTTTTGATCTGCAGAGGTAGAAAGTAAAGAATGGCTGCTTTTGTTGACGCAATTGTTACATGACCACGCCTGACACCAGATAAATCAGCAAGTTGACTTTTAAGCCGTTCATAATCACGGACTTGTTGGCGAGAATGAATTAAAAACATTTCTCCTGCAGTATTTAGACGCACACCTCTAGGAAGGCGCTCGAAGAGCGGTTGTCCTAATTCTTCCTCAAGGGCGATAATTTGCCTATTCAGCGCGGTAGACGTGATGGATTGCGCCTCAGCCGCCGCGCGAATAGAGCCAAGCCGAGCAATTTGTTCGATGCTTTCAAAAAGATCTAAATGCCTCATATGAACCTATATTTCGCCTTTATATATTTTATATTAGTTTTCTATAATGATGCATTTTTTGCACTAGTCAAGTGCAAAATTAACTGTTCTATGCACAGCAGACTTCGGTCATACTCATTTTTAATTCGATTTGATGGGGCATGAGTATGGCGAGAAGTAAGCATCTAGAATTGATTAAAACCACCAAGCTTTACGGCGACGTGAAAGCGGTTGATGCAATTGACTTAACCATCGATGAAGGAAAATATGTTTGTATTCTTGGCCCCTCTGGATGTGGCAAATCCTCCCTGTTGCGTATGGTTGCAGGCCACGAAGTAACAAGCTCGGGCGATATTATTCTTGCAAATAAAAATATTACTGACTTCCCGCCAACAAAGCGGGGTACGGCAATGATGTTTCAAAATTATGCCCTATTCCCGCATTTAACCGTCCAAGATAATATCGCCTTTCCTTTAAAAATGAGCGGTATGGAAAAGGCAGCACGTTATAAGCAAGTTGATATATTGCTTGAACGCGTACAGCTGAAATCGTTGCACGATAGAAAACCAGATCAACTCTCAGGTGGGCAACAACAGCGTGTTGCCCTTGCCCGAGCCATGATTACAAATCCTCAAATTCTTTTATTAGATGAGCCTTTGTCGGCGCTTGATCCTTTTTTAAGAACCAAAATTCGTGCTGAGCTCAAGCAGTTGCAACGTGACCTTGGTATTAGTTTTCTTCATGTCACTCATAGCCAAGATGAAGCGCTTGCCTTGTCAGATCTTGTGGTTGTTATGAATGAAGGGCGCATAGAGCAGGCTGCAACTGCTAAAGACGTTTTTAATGCGCCAGCAAATGAGTTTGTCGCCCGTTTTATTGGGGGGCACAATATTATTGAAACGGATAATGGAAAAGCTGCGATCAGGGTAGATCGTGTCCACCTTGGTCGTAAATCCTATGCCTCATTACCTGTTTCTATTCAAGAAATAGAATTTCTTGGTGCGCGTGTATGCATCAAAGTAATCGATGAGAATGGCAGGGAATTTTCTGTAGATATGACAGATGAAATGTTTTTTGCCCATTCATTCGAAATTGGCGCTTCTTCCTTCCTTTCGTGGGAAAAGGAAGATGTCCATCAACTCGCCGCTTAACTATTATTTGGCGTCGTTATTTACCAACAATGAGAGAAGTAAAATGAAAAAGACTGAAAATTCAAATACAGAAAAGTCATTAAGTCGTCGCTCGTTTCTTAAGGGTACGGCTGCGAGCGCAGGTGCTGTGCTAGGCTCTGGTGTCGTTACTGGCTTCCCAACGGTTTGGGCGCAAAATATTAAAAATGTGACACTCAGGCAATTTGGTACGGGGGTATCAAACTTAAACGAAGTTGCGGCTAAAGTGAAAGAAGATCTAGGTTTTACTTTGGAGATGACAGCGCTTGATTCAGATAGCGTAACACAACGTGCTGCAACACAGCCTAAATCATTTGATATTGCGGATATTGAATATTGGATTTGTAAAAAAGTTTGGGGATCTGGCAATCTCCAAGCTATGGATACTTCTAAGATTAAAAATTATGACAAAATTGTCGGCACATTTAAAAGCGGCAAGCTTACACCAGAATCTGTTATTGCGCAGGGTACGGCACCGCATACTGTAGGTTTCACAGAAGGTGCAAATGGAACAACTTTTGCAGACAATGAAACAGGTTGGATGACATTAATCCCAACAATTTATAATGCTGATACGCTTGGCATTCGACCTGATCTTATTGGTCGTCCAATTGAAAGCTGGACAGAGCTCTTAAATCCTGAATTTAAAGGGAAAGCGTCTATTCTTGATATTTCATCTATTGGTATCATGGATGCAGCCATGGTTTGTGAAGCGATGGGTGAAGTTACCTATGGTGATAAAGGCAATATGACGAAAGAAGAGATCGACAAAACAATGGCGATCTTTACAGAGGCTAAAAAAGCAGGTCAATTCCGTGCATTCTGGAAATCATTCGATGAAAGTGTTAACTTAATGGCGTCTGGTGAAGTTGTTATTCAATCTATGTGGTCACCTGCCATTACAGCTGTCCGCTCAAAAGGTATTCCATGTGTGTATCAGCCACTTAAAGAAGGCTATCGCTCTTGGGGTGGGGGGCTTGGCCTTTCAGCAAATCTATCTGGTCTCGAACTTGAAGCCGCTTATGAATATATTAATTGGTATCTTGATGGCTGGGTTGGCGGCTTCTTAATGCGCCAAGGCTATTATTCTGCAGTGCCTGAAACATCTAAGAATTATATGTCTGAGGATGAATGGGGCTTCTGGTTCGAAGGTAAAGAAGCTAAAGGCGACATCACAAACCCATTTGGCGATGTTATGGAAAAAGCAGGCGCTGTACGTGATGGTGGCTCTTTCTATGACCGTATGGGCGCTGTTGCTTGTTGGAATGCCGTTATGGATGAGAATAAATATATGGTTCGCAAGTGGAATGAGTTTATTGCCGCGTAATCATAGTATTGAGTTGAGCCTATGGATCCAGAGCAATTTTGCTCTGGGTTCAGATATAAAAGAGATAGAACCTCCATTATGAAAACAGGTAAAAGCGAAGTTGTCGCAAAAGCTGCCCAAAAGTTAAGTTGGTTTTTGGTTTTGCCACTGGTTCTTATTTTGGCGTTTTTTCTTATTTTACCCCTAGTAACAATTGGGATTGTTAGTTTTTGGGATTATAATGAATGGAATTTTTTCCCAGCCTTTATTTTTGATAATTACCATTATGTTTTTACCTCCCATGTCACTTTAGCGACCTATCTAAAAACACTGAAATTCACGGTGCTTACTTGGTTTTTTTGTGTCACAATTGGATTTACAGTTGCGTATTTTTTAGCTTTTCATGTGCGAAGTTTGAAATGGCAAATAGCACTTTTCCTCTTATGCACCATTCCTTTTTGGACTTCTAACATTATTCGGATGATTTCCTGGATCCCTTTTTTAGGGCGAAACGGGATTGCTAATTCTATATTACTAGAAATGGGGATTATAGAGGCGCCATTGGAGTGGCTATTATTCTCTGATTTTGCTGTCGTGCTTGCTTTTGTACATCTTTATGCTCTTTTTATGGTCGTTCCAATTTTTAACACGATGATGCGCATTGATAAGTCATTGATTGAAGCGGCTCATGATGCGGGCGCGTCTGGTTTTCAAATTTTGACAAATATTATCATTCCGCTCACCAAGCCCGGGATAATGATTGGCTCAATCTTTGTCATCACTTTGGTAATGGGCGATTTTATAACGGTTCGGTTTATGTCTGGTGGTCAAAGCGCATCGGTTGGCAGAATTATATCTAATGAGATTGCTTTACTGCAATATCCAGCCGCAGCGGCAAATGCTGTTGTCTTGCTGTCAGTTGTTATTTTTATGGTCGCAATCATGCTCCGCTTTGTCGATATCAGGAAGGAATTATGATGGAAAAACGCTCACAATCTTTCTACTTTCTTGCCTTTTTTTTCATTGTTTTTGTATTGTTTTTATACGGCCCTGTGTTGACGATTGGCATATTGTCATTTCAAGGCCCTAAGGGTGGTTTAACATTTCCAATGAATGGCGTATCATTACATTGGTTTTATGATTTATTTGAAGAACAAGCTGTTGGGGATTTTTGGGGGGCTTTCCGTCGTTCCTTCATTCTAGGGCTTATGGTCATGGTAACCACGGTTATTCTCTCGGTTATGGGCGGTTTAGCCTTTAGAAATAAATTTAATGGATCTAATTTTCTATTTTATCTCGTGATTTCGAGCTTAGTTATTCCGTCAATTTTAATATCGCTTGGTGTTGGCCTGATTTTTAATATATTGGACTTTGAAGTCCATTGGTCAACATCAGGCTTTGGCGCGCAGCTGACATGGACATTGCCATTTGGCCTTTTGATTATGTTTGCGGTCTTTAATCGATTTGATAGCGCCTATGAAGAAGCCGCGCGTGATCTGGGTGCTAGCTGGTGGCAAACTATTCGTTATGTTGTTTTGCCTATTATTGCACCCAGTTTAATCGGTGTGGCTTTATTTGGCTTCACCTTATCTTATGATGAATTTGCAAGAACATTGCTGACCTCTGGTTCACGAAATACTTTGCCTCTTGAGATTTTTGGGATGACCACAAATGTCACAACACCTGTGCTCTATGCATTGGGCACAATGACAACAATTTTTTCTCTTTTAATCATTCTTACCTTTCTTTTAATTACCTATGTATTTGGCCAGCGTAATCGGCGCCAAACAAGTGATGCAGGTAAAGCTATATTGTGAGGTGCCCAATGAAAATACTGATTATCAATCCTAATAGCACATCATCAATGACGGAGCTTGTTGCAAGGGAAGCTAGAAGCTCTGCATCAGTGGATACAGAAATTATCGCGGTTAATCCAATTGATAGCCCGCCTGCTATTCAAGGGCCAAAAGATGGTGATGCAGCCTTGCCTTATTTGATTGAACTTTTCGATGAAAAGCTATCTGAAGATGACTTTGACGCAGTCATTATTGCTTGTTTTGATGATACAGGGCTTTGGCAGCTCAAAAAAAGAACTCACACGCCAGTAATTGGCATTGGAGAAGCTGGTTTTCATGCTGCAATGCTATTTGGGGAGCGCTTTACGGTTGTTACGACTTTGCCTATTTCAGTTCCAGTGATTGAGAAAAATATTTTCCAACAAGGCATAAGCTCTCGCTGCGCCACCGTAAGGGCATCAAATATCCCTGTCTTAGAACTTGAAGCTGATCCAAAAGCTTCAATGAAAAGAATAGCGGAGGAAATTGAAGAAGCCGTAGAAAATGATCAATGTGATGCCATCATTCTTGGCTGCGCTGGTATGGCAGATATTGCAAAGAAGCTACAATCCAAATTTAATTTACCAATCATTGATGGCGTAAAAACAGCGGTGATCATGTCCGAGATGCTCGCTAATATAAGGTCTTAATATATGGAGTTTCGCTTTTTTGAAATCTATAGAAGTGAAGAATATCTTGCCTTATTAGCCGAGGGTATTGCAACAAGTGCAATATTAACAATAGCGGCTGGTTTTTTTGGTATTATAATTGCAACTTTTCTCGCTTTATCCCGATTTTGGCATATACCAATTATAGCTTATATTTCAGCTTGTTTTGTAGAATTTTTCCGCAATACGCCATTAATCGTTCAGCTGTTTTTCTTTGCTTTTGGTTTGCCAATGCTGATAGGATATGAATGGCATTTTTGGCAACATGCCTTGCTTGCCCTTACGTTAAATTTTGCCGCCTATTTTGCAGAAATATTAAGGTCAGGTTTTTCCTCAGTTTCTTCTCAACAAAAGGAGGCGGCAGCTTCTCTTGGCTTGCCCAAAGGCCTTGCTTTTAGAAAAATCATTTTCCCACAGGCCATAGCATCCAGCTTTTTTTCTTTAAATAGTCAATTTGTATTTTTATTCCTTACAACGGGTATTATCTCAGAAATTGGTGTGCGTGACCTGACTTATGCGGGGCTTTTTATCGATAGCCGTACTTTTAGATCATTTGAAGTTTTTTTGACCCTAACCGTATTATATATATTAATAGCAATTAGCTTTAAGGCAGTACTCACATGGGTTTATAAAAAAACATTCCCTTGGAGAGCATTTATATGAAAGAAATGCTTATATATGCTTTTGGCAAACCCCATGGGATCGTTTTGTTTCAACTCTTAGAAGCAACACAGTTTACTATTGCATTAACAGCAATTGCTTTCATCGGCGGCGGGTTTTTAGGCGCTCTTATTGCCCTTATGAATGTATCTCCAAATCGAATATTTAAACAAATATCTACAGCGCATATGTGGCTGTTTCAAGCAACGCCTCTTTTGATGATGCTTTTTATCTTTGGCTTGGGTATTCCACGTCTTTTTAAACTGGATATCAATCCTTGGTTAGCAGCTTCTTTTGCGCTCATTCTTTATACCAGCGCCTATCTTGCAGATGTTTGGCGCGGCGCTATTCGCTCCATTCCGGTAGGGCAGTGGGAGTGTAGTAAAGCTATTGGCTTGAATTTTTTTAAAACAATGCGGCTTGTGATTATGCCGCAAGCTATTCGGATTTCAGTTGCACCCACAGTTGGCTTTTTAGTCCAGATCATAAAAGCAACTTCGCTTGCCTATATAATTGGTTTTCATGATTTAATGTCCATTGGTAAGCGTTGGGCTAATTCACCAGTAACAGGCACTGAGCCATTCGTTATTTTCCCAATTATGGCTTTAATTTATTTTTTCCTTTGTTTTCCGCTCTCAATTCTTTCCCGAAGAATAGAGAAAAAATTTGATACGGAAAAAAGACCTAAGACCGCCTCTGCATAGAAAAGGAGTTTTATTATGCTAAAATCCATAAAGTCAATGATTGTTGCTACGGCTCTCGCCGCAAGTTCAATCGTGCCATCTGCATATGCTGATTTATCAGATATTTTGTCTTCAGGAACGGTGAAAATTGCAATTCCTGAAAACTTTCCTCCCTTTGGTGCTTTGGGCGCGGAAGGGGAATATGAGGGGTATGACGTTGATGTCGCCAAGCTTATTGCAGAGGATTTAGGTGTTGAACTAGAGTTAGTGCCTGTAACATCAAAGCAGCGTATTCCCTTTCTTGAAACTGATAAGGTTGATTTAGTTATCGCAACGATGGGCGCAAATCCTGGTCGGGCAAAATCAATTTGGTTCTCATCTGCCTATGCACCTTTCTTCTCTGGCGCATTTGCAGCAAAAGGAAAAGCAATTTCATCAGTTTCAGATCTTGCGGGAATGAAAATAGCGCTAACAGGCGGCACATTGGAGGATTTAGAGCTTACAAAATCAGCGCCTGAAACAGCTGAAATCATACGCTTTGGGGATAATGCTGCAACAATTTCAGCTTTCACATCAGGTCAAGCAGATGTGTTGGTTACAGGTAATACTGTAGCGGCTAAGCTCTCAGCTGATAATCCAAGCCTTGATATCCAGACTAAATTTATCATCAAAGACTCTCCTGCCTTTATTGGCGTTAAAAAAGGCAATCTTGACTTGCTACAATGGGTGAATGTCTTTATTTTACATAAAAAATTAGGTGGGGATCTTAATGGTTTCTCTCAAAAATGGTTAGGCCAAAGCTTGCCGCCACTACCTAGTCTTTAAAATAGTAATAGTCCATATCATTCCGCTATGATATGGACTATCATTGCCTAAGACCAATTGAGTAAACAGAGATATTTATGAATAATAATGCTAATGTTACGGTTGTTGATCATCCGTTGCTACAACATAAACTCACTCTGATGCGAGACAAAAATACGTCCTCAGCTTCCTTTCGTAGGTTATTAAAAGAGATATCTATTTTACTGACTTATGAAGTGCTGAGAGATATGCCTTTAATCTCAAAAGAGATTGAAACCCCTTTACAAGTTATTAAAGCTCCAATTTTAGAGGGGAAAAAACTTGCTTTTATTTCGATTTTAAGGGCAGGGAATGGCCTGCTTGATGGGATGTTAGAGCTTGTTCCTTCTGCAAGAGTTGGCCATATAGGTCTTTATCGCGACCATGATACATTAGAGCCTGTTGAATATTATTATAAGGTACCAAAAAATCTTGATAAAAGGCTCGTTGTTGTTGTTGACCCGATGTTAGCAACAGCAAACTCTGCAACATTTGCCATTGATAAGTTAAAGAAAAGTGGTGCGAAAAAAATACTTTTTGTGTCTTTACTATGTGCCCCAGAAGGGATTGAAGTGCTTACAAAAGCCCATCCTGATATTCAGATATTTACCGCATCTATTGATGAAAAACTGAATGAGCTGGGTTATATCATTCCTGGTTTAGGAGATGCTGGTGACCGAATTTATGGTACAAAATAGTTCAGTAGCCACTTTAGCGTAAAACAATCCTATTTTACAAAGATATTGTTCCAAGAGATAGAGTTGCCATATATAGATATTTATGCGTAAATGCGCATATATACTCTATTCTATATTAAATTGACTGGGTCCAATGAATGGCACTAAATGATGATGTATCAATATTAAGCAGATTGCCTCTGTTAAAAGGAATTGATCAGGACGCTTTAAAATTGCTTGCTTTTGGCGCTGACCATATGACATTTCCAAAAGGGCGGGTGATTGTTGAACAAGATGGATATTTAGACTTTGCCCTTGTTTTGACCCAAGGAGAATTTGCTATTTATGAAAAGAGTGAAGATAGGCTTATCCATTTTAATGAAGCTGGCACTTTGATTGGTGAGCAGGCTCTGTTGGTTCGTCGCTATAGGAGCGCAAGCCATATTGAAGTAACCCAGAGGTCTGAATTTATTCGTTTAAGAAAAGAGCTGTTTTTTCGGGTTATGGAAGAGCATCAAGATTTAGCGATTAAATTCCATCATTATTTTTCTGAAAAAATGACTGATTTTACGCAAGATTTGAAATCGCAAACTTGGCTTAGATCGTAAAAATTAAAAATCAGAAATGAGGCCGCCTTTTTCCCAATCGCCAAAGCGTGTTGGCTCAGGCCCTTCTTGCCCGCCTTTTTCAGGTGTTAGCGCTAGATTTTTCTCTTTTGTCTTACGGGTCTTTGCTTCCTCCAAAGCACGCTTGGCGGCTTGTTCTATACGCTCTTTTTTTGCTGTTGCTGCTTCATTCTCAGTGCTGCTCATGGGAAATTTCCTAATGATGAATATCTTGTACTTCCATATTTATATCACATATATAACTTATAGAAAAAAACAAGATCATGATCTAGGTCCTGAGCCTAGTTGTTCGAAGGAGTTTGATATGTCAACATTTAAAACAGGGCTGCTTTTAGCTGCAATGACAGCGCTATTTATGGTGATAGGCTTTTTTGCAGGTGGTGTTGGCGGCATGATCATTGCATTTGCTATTGCGATTGCCATGAATGCTTTTTCCTATTGGAATTCTGATAAAATGGTTTTGCGGATGCATAAGGCCCGTGAAGTTGATGGGGCATCTACGCCAGAGCTTTATAACATGGTTGCGCATCTTGCAAAAAGAGCTGAATTACCAATGCCAAAAGTCTATATCATTGATAATAATCAACCCAATGCTTTTGCTACTGGACGTAATCCTGAAAATGCTGCGGTTGCTGTAACTACGGGCTTGCTTAATATGCTCAATTATGAAGAAATTGAAGGGGTTATGGCTCATGAACTAGCCCATGTGAAAAATTATGACACGCTTGTTATGACAATTACTGCAACAATTGCAGGTGCTATTTCTATGATTGCGAATTTTTTACAGTTTAGCATGTTTTTTGGCGGTTCGGATAATCGGAATAATCCCTTTGGCATTGTGGGCGTTATCGCCATGGCTATTCTTGCACCTATGGCTGCTATGCTTGTGCAAATGGCTATTTCTCGCACACGAGAATATAAAGCTGACCGCATTGGCGCTATGATTGCAGGCAAAACAGAAGGGCTTAGTAGTGCTTTAAATAAAATTGAGAGCTATGCAAGGCGGATTCAAAACCCGCAGGCAGAAGCAAATCCAGCAACTGCCCATCTTTTTATTATCAATCCCCTTGCTGGCATTAAATTTGATAGCTTATTTTCTACCCACCCTAATACGCAAAAAAGAATAGCGGCGTTAAATGAATTTACAGATGAACTTAGCCGCTCTCCTTTTGCGGTGCATGGTCGCCATAAGCGAGATAATATGCAAAGGGTGAAATCTTCTTCTTCAAGCCACACTTTACATCCATGGGGCGAGCCTTCAAAACCTAAATCGCCAAAAAAAGGGCCTTGGGGTTAGGTTGTGCTTAATTTGAAGGGGGATAGGTCATGATAGAAGGTCTTAGCCATATTACTTTCATTGTTAGCGACTTAGATAAGGCGGAGGCATTTTTTACTTATATTTTTGATGCTAAGAAAATATATGACAGTGGTGATAAGACTTTTTCAATTTCAAAAGAGCGTTTTTTTGATATAGGAGGCGCTTGGGTCGTAATCATGCAAGGGGAATCTCTTGCAGAAAAAACATATAATCATACAGCTTTTAAAATCGCTGCAGAAGACTATGATGAACGGTTGCAGCGTATCACATCTTTAGGGTTAGAAGTGAAAGAGGGACGCTCTCGTGTTGATGGAGAAGGTCAGTCTATTTATTTCTATGATTATGATAATCATTTATTTGAGTTACATACAGCTACTTTAGAAGATAGATTGAAACGATATAATCAAGGTCATTGATTATTATTTATAGCCCGCAGAGGGCGAGACTTCGCCCCGCAACTTATGTTGCGCGCCCTCGCAGTGGTGAGCGAAGCGAGTACGGATCAGTTGAAGAGCAT
>WTKA01000027.1 GCA_011524605.1 Hyphomicrobiales bacterium
GTTCAAGTTAGCCAGAACTAACAAAGCAATTTTCCCCTGACTTGATCAGGGGTCGGGTGGCGTGAGGCACAAAATACCAAAGAGTTTAAAACTCTTGTGCCCCATACTGAAATACCCCGCATCAAGTGCGGGGAAAAGTAAGGGGTGAGTGCGGGGAAAAGTAAGAGGTTAGATAGGAAACATATTGTTAGATCAAGGTAGGCGATGAGACCCGAAAAGTGAGAATCAATTTTCGGATAAGTTGAAGAGCATTATCAAATAATGAGACCCGACGAAGCGAAACACAATCAAGGATCTCTATCAAAGAAAGATTAAGAGGTCTTTTTCAAGAACATTTTATCTATTTTCTCCCATGACCAGTGGGTTATGGAGCTATGCCGAAAGGATTTTTTCATGACTTCAATAAATGGCTTTACAAATTTCAACTTTCAAATTCACCATATTATTCCTATAGCGCAAGCAGAATTTTATAAGGTTTTACTGAACGATCTAGGTTTTAATGTAGAGATGAAGGGCAATAAAATCCCCTTGCTCACGGGAGATGGCATGCGGGATAGCTTGCTTTTTGCAAGTGAGAGCATAAAAGACGTCTATCTGGATGCTGGCTTTGGCATGAACACCCATTTAGGCTCCCACCCAGGCTATAGCGCTTTTGTTGCAGATCAGTTGTATGATATCAATGATATGGGAGATGTAGAACTACAAAAGCTTGCTTTTGCTGATCTGCATAGCTTTTTGAAAAAAATATGTGTTGATGGCATGCCGCCCCTCAAAGGCACTGATTTAACTAGCTTTACAACAGCTTATCAAGCAGAGCTAGAAGTGAAATATGAAGACAAAAATATTATTGATATCGATGATATAGAAAGCATCTATTCCACTATCAATATTGACGAGTGGCCTAGTCTTTTAGAGTATTATGACAGCCTAGATACTGAAATAATAGACGGAGATAGCACTTTAAATAGTGAAATGCGCTATGAAGTTGTTGAGCAAGTTGTAAACAACTCAAAATCATTTATTGACGCAGAACAATGGAACTTTAACAACAAAAAATTTTCAGCGGCTGACGAAAGTGGAAATGCACCAGGCAGCGCAACCTCTGCCTTTATTGGTATCACAGCCCTTTTGAATCAAGAATCTTCAAAGCCACTCAGCACTAAATCTGCGGAAATGGAAGCATTATCGAATGCTTCGCTTGATTTTCACGCAAAAGAGTCTGGCATTAAGTTGCATTCAGGCCTTGCATTTTTGGAGGATTTAAATTTCAACCAAATGGGGGCAGAAACACTAGGATATTTATCTATTTTATTCGCCAAGATGGAGACTTTAAAAGGAACATTTAGTAGCCTTTCGGAGCTTTCTGAAGATGTCTTTAACCAAATGGTGACAACAGTAGATCACCTCTTAGAAAATACAATGCATCTAAATATAGCGGTTAAAGGTAACATAATTGGTGAGACAGGTGTCTTTTTAAATGAAGTTTATGACGCTGCCAAAATTTGGATTAATGACGGAGATTCGGCTCCTTTATTAAAAGCCATTGCAACATATGGCGCTGAAGCCGTAATCGGCACTATGATTGTTAGCGCTGGTGTAATGGCTGTTACAGCTGTAGTTGCTGCTGTTGCGGGCAGCACTGCTGCAGGCATTGTAGGTACAGTAGCTGCGGCAGGGTTTGCAGCTTACGGCGTTTATGAATTCCTAATAAATGGTGCCGAGCTCTTAAGTAAAATGACCGCGGACTTGAGCGAATATATTCTAGATTCTTTGAGCGGATATCAAACCGGGGAAAATGGTAAAGTTGATGCTCAGAAATTTGAAGATTTCATTGAGGAAGCATTTGGCGTTAATATACAAATCCCTGAATTTAACGAGTTAACCAATGATGGTTATTTAGTAGATACTTGGAAAATTGAGCTTGCTGATGCTTTAACAGGCGGAGAAGAAGGCGAGCAATTCTGGGGTATGCATGACGCAAAAATTGATGGGGGTGCAGGCGCTGACAAAATTTATATGATTGATTCAACTGGCACAGCAATCGGCGGTGAAGGCAATGATATAATTATTGCTAATAATGCTCAATTTATTGGAGAGGGAGAAGTAATCAACCCTAACGATCCAGACCGCGAAAAAGCTGAAGAGGATATGCGTTTAGAGATTAATAGTGGTGCCGGTAATGACTATGTTGGGATTGCAGGCGGTGTTGGCGCGCATGTGGATACTGGTTTAGGGAATGACCTGTTTGTTTCTTATAACACAGGCTATGATGAAGAAGCAGGCGAAATCAAAGTCAGCATGGGCGCGGGTGATGATGCTGTTTACTCTGAAGGTATCCGTACGGATATTCATATGGGTGATGGTGAAGACCTCCTAATGAAAGCAGGCATAGGATCTACAGTTACAGGCGGCACGGGGGCAGATGAATTCTGGTATACCCCGGGCGTTGCCGTCACTGATTTAAGTGCAGAAGATACTGTCAGTTTATTTGGCATAAAAAACCTGTATGGTGGTTTTAAGCATGTTGATAGTTCATCCATCTGGGCAAGAGACTGGATGACCAATCGCTATGGCTTTAACGGCGATGGTGAACTTGTTATTCTGCCCTTCTTCATGAAGGATAAAGAGGAGAATTACATGTTCTTCCAAAATGTAAATGCCTCTAGCTTTATCTACAATTCAACATACGCACGCCCCGGCGGCATGACTATATTTTCATTTGATATAGATTTTTACAATATTATGGAAGCGCCGCAAAATGGTGTGATGTCTCAAATTAAGCTTTTTAAAGAAGTCGTAAAAACTATGGTCGGCGATGCGATATATGCAGGTGTTGACCCTCTGATCTTTGATCTTGATGGGGACGGTATTGAGCTAACCGCTATGTCTGGCGAAGCTAGCGCAACATTTGATCTTGATGGTGATGGTTTCCTTGAGCGCACAGGCTGGGTGCTTAATCATGATGGCCTATTGGTGTTGGACAAAAATGACAATGGGACCATTGACGATATTACGGAGCTATTTGGTTCTGCAACCCGCTCTGGTTTTGATGAGT
>WTKA01000148.1 GCA_011524605.1 Hyphomicrobiales bacterium
GTCCTGAGCCTAGCTTAAAATGGCCAAGTCTTTTCTAATTTCACATGTGCTGCTGTAAAGCTTTTATGCTCTTTTTCAGCTTCGAGCTGGAAGGTAGCTACTGTATTTTCAGGCTCTTGAGCTGGGTTCTCTTGTGTTTTACTTATCGATGAGGGGATATGATCCGCCCCTGAAAAAGAAGTGGTATCTTTAAAAAACGGCTTGGGTGAGCTGACTTGAATATTTGGATTTGATTGGAAACCTGTAAGAGGGCCGGTGCCCAGTAAATCTGAAATATTGGAACTAAAGGGCCTGTCATGGGAGGTATCAATTTCCTCCATCTCTTCAGGCATGCCTGTAAATTCATCCCTATCAACTTTTGTTAAAACCTGAATCTGCTGGGTCTGCTCTTTGAAAACTTGGAAATCTTCAAACGCATCTTTCTCCCATAAGAGTTCAGAATTTAAATTGGTATTTTTTGTGAAAAATGTATCATCGTAAAGAGCTTCCACACCCAAAAACGGGGAAGGCATATCCCTTTTTTGGGTCTCGATAGCGGGCTCTGTTATGTTTTGATCATAAAGGGGGGATAAATCAATTTTGGACCCACATAGATTCAAATTAATCGCATAGGTGTTGTTCAGATCATAGCTAACAGCCGTTGAACCCATCTGGGTCGTTGCAGTGACGGTCATATTCATCGGTTAAACTCACAGCTAAAAAGAAAAATTAATCAAACCCATGAGGGTATATCAATAAAACAAACGTAGATATCACTATGCGTTAAATTTTTGTTATAACCAAATAACCAAAACTTCAATCAGCCTCTTGGCCGCTTTATATATGCAACAAAAGACCAGCGGGGATCTCACCTTACCCTAAGCTCTGGCTCTAATCACGAAAACGGCTTAATGCAGAAATCACATCAATCGTTTCATCGGACTCTTTATCTTCAAGAACAACAGCTTGTTTTTTTTCTTCTTCCTTTAAAAAAACCTGAATTTCCTCTAGTTTTTGTTCTTTGCGTTCTGCTTCTGAAACCTCTAAACTTAAACCCTCTGCTATTTGCTGCTGGTCTTTATAGTCATTTTTTGCTTTCTCTAAATTATCTACTAGCGCTTGAGCTTCTTCTTCTAATTGCTTCAGAGCTTTATTCATTTGGTGAATATCGAGCATCGTAATTCGTTTGCACACGAGCTGCTCTAAAAATTCGATTTCGATATTCTTGGTTTGCTCTTTAAAGGTGTTAATTTCCTGCTGGCAATGATCCACATGATCCGAAAAGGCAGCGCATAACTCAAGACTTTGCTTCTCGGAAGCTTTGAGGCTTTTCACGCGCCGCTTACGGATATTCTGAATAATAGACAGATCAACCATTAGCCCATAATCCTTAAAATCTTTTCCAAAGTATCTTCAAAAGGATTATTTTCATCGGTTCTTTGTCGTAAAAAACCATTGATATCGTCACGTTTTGCAATAGCTTCATCAGCTAGAGCATCAGATCCTTGAGTATATTCCCCCAATTTTATCAAGAGTTCGATCTCATTATATTTTGACATCAAACCACGCATTTTCGAAATGGCCGCTTGATGGGGTTTATCAGTGATATTATTTAAAATTCGACTGGCACTTGAAAGCACATCAATCGCAGGATAATGCCCTGAACGGGCTAATTCTCCTGACAAAACGATATGACCATCAAGCAAGCCCCTCACCTCATCTGCCACGGGTTCTGACATATCCCCGCCTTCGACCAAAACAGTATAAAGCGCGGTAATAGATCCATGAGCATTACGCCCAGTTCGTTCCACCAAAGTGGGTAAAAGCTCGAAAACGGATGGCGGAAAGCCGCGGCGGGTTGGGGGCTCTCCAGCTGATAGCCCGATTTGGCGTTGCGCTCGAGCAAATCGGGTGAGGCTATCCATCAAAAGTAATACTTGTTGTCCTTGATCCCTAAAATATTCTGCAATCGTGGTGGCCGTATAAGCAGCCTTCACTTGTTCAATAGCAGGCCTGTCCGAAGTTGCAATAATCAAAACCGCCTTCTTTAATCCCTCTTCACCAAGGTTATGTTCTACAAATTCACGTACCTCCCTGCCCCGCTCACCAATAAGTGCAATGACGCAAGTGTCATAATCTGAGAATTTTACCAACATTGACATAAGTGTCGATTTACCCCCGCCTGCGGAAGCGAAAATACCCATCCGCTGGCCATCCCCGCAAGTGAGCGTTCCATCAAGGGCTCGCACCCCCAGGGGAAAGGGTGTCTCAATCACAGGACGGGTCATCGGATCTGGTGCGCTGACAACGCCCGGGTAAAAGGTTTTAGGAGACACCGGCCCCTTGCCATCTATCGGTTCAGCTAAAGCGTTGAGCACCCGCCCGATCAAGCTTTCATCAACCCCTATCTCATAGCGCGGCGCAATTTGTGTAATTTTTGAAAAGGGAGAAACCCCTGTGGCCAAGCCATAGGGTGTCAAAATAGCTTCATCACCATCAAACCCAATCACTTCTGCGCGCAGGGAATCCTGATTTTTGCGCGTAATGGCACATACTTCTCCTATTGCAAAATCCCCTGTGGCCCGAATAACCGGACCCAAAGATTTTTTAATCCTGCCAGCCTTGTCAAATAAAGCATCTTGTTTCAGCGTAACTTGGGGTGTTTGAGGAGCAGGACCGGCGTTTTTCATGACTAATCATCAACCTTATCATTACCCTAGGACAGCAGGCTCCAACTCAAGGGCTTCAATTACACGGTTTAGAACCATTTTTTTATCTATCGAGACAATAGAGTTTTCTGCATAAATCTCGCATTGACCGAGCTCTAATTCACCGCTTGTTGTAACGGTTATATTCAAATACATCTTATCATTATTTTCTTTATAAATTGCTATTGCACGCTCTATCACTTCTGCTTCATCGGGATGGGTTTGTATTGTGAGATCTTGAGGGTCTGTGTAAGAAGCCAATGCTTTTGTAATCATTTGGCAAATCACATCAGCTGGTGGAAGTTCATCTAGGATAATGCCAATGGC
>WTKA01000079.1 GCA_011524605.1 Hyphomicrobiales bacterium
TTTAATTAGAAAATTAATTAGCAGAAGAATTCTGACCATGCCATCCATTGTTTTAGATAGTTTTTCCAGAGCGAGTATACGTTTTGAGAAATTAGCAACCCAAGAAGCTGATCGTTTAGCACAATTGCAAACAACCGCGCAGATTGATATTAAAGAAGCGCGTAGCGTGCCATTTAAAGCAGGTGCAGATCGTCTTGGTAGAGAAATTTCCGACATTGAATTTGAGCTTTCAAAAGCAGACAAGTTGCTTGGCGGCATAGAAACTTCTTTAAGCGCCATCGACAGCATGCGTGCAATGGTCGACCGCATTAAAGGCCTTGAGGACGCTGCAGCAGCTGAAACAAGCACAGCGCTTGCAACTTCATACACAGAGCAAATAGCTGAACTGAAAGAACAGATGAAAACTCTAGGGGAAACGGCCTCTTTTAGAGGTAATAATTTCTTTTCAGGCTGGGATCAAGAGAGTTTCTCCATTGGCGGGCAAAATTTTGCTGTCCAAGGTGTTGATATCAATGATGTCGTATCAGGCTTTGCTTATCGCGGTGGTAATGTATTAGGTATTGAAAATGGTGAATTTGATTCAAGTGCTTATTCTAATCTGGTTGCAGCTTACGGCCCCAATACAATTGACAATACATACACAGATTTTACAGGCAATAATGCGGATGGCATTATGGCAAATGGGGCAACTATTGCCCAAATTGGCCCTAATGGTAGCTATGGTGTTGATTTTGCCGCGCCAAACACAACGCGCGCTACAGGCTCCCATGTTCAAATCCCATCAATTACATTACCCACTTCCTATTCAATAGGGCAATGGGTGAAAATGGATGCAACAGGCAGTTATAACCGTGTATTTGATATTTCTAATGATTATGGTGGTGTCGCTCAAGAATCTATCATTCTAACGCGCTTCTCTACACAAGACCGTATGGGTATTTGGTATAATGGAGATAATGGCTCAGGGTGGGATTTTTCTGAGATCACTGCGCCTGGAACTATTGTAAACGGGGACTGGGCTTATTGGATGGTCACCGTGGAAGATCTTGGAACTGGTGATCTTGATTTTACCATTTATAAAGATGGCGCACAGGTGGCGAATACAACACGCACCTTGCCATCTCTTGGCGGAATGACATTAAATGATGTTTATTTAGGCGCTGGTGATAATAATTTTGATGCTACATTAGATGGTGCTGTTGCTGACTTTGTTGTCTTTGATGGCGCTTTTGACGCAGCTGGCGCAGCAGATTGGTATAATAGTGTTGGCCTCACAGGCTTAGAAAATAGCTTTTTTACGATGAAGAGCGATACTTTAGGTGATGCTTTGGATAAAATAGAAGCGCATTTAACAGGCGTTCAAGTTAGTGTGGAAGCAACGCGCAATCAGCTTGCTGTTAAATCTGAGCTTTATGCCGAAGAAGCGACAAGCTTATTAAGCATTGATAGTGAAGAGGTTGCCATTCAATCCTCTCTTGCTGGCATGAGGCAAACACTTGCAGTGACATCATTAGGCATTACATCATCAACACAGGCCAATATTTTAAACCTCTTTGGTTAAGTTTTGAACTTTGAATGAATGACATTCTCTTAAATGAGTTATTAGTGAAAAGAGTAATTTAAAATTTTAATGATTTTATTCTCATTATTTTTCAAAATTTATATTAAAATCTAAATTATATTAGACTGATTTTTTGAAAGATGCCAAATGGATATATTCTTAGATAGATATAATAAAAAATTTCTTGAATATGCCAAGAAAGCAGAGAAAAGGGCATTAGCCCAAAGCCAAAAAGTGGAAACAGGGCAAATTGATAAATTTGATCCTAATTTTGCTTTTAATAATTTCACCGCACAAAAATTAGAAAAATCAGTAGCAGTAAAAACAAATGAAATAAGAAGCAAGCAACAAGAGATTATTTCATATAAAGAAAATAGCCTTCGCCTTGATAGCGCAGTGAAAATGGTTGAGAAAATGGAAAGTCTTGCCAATGCCGCTTTAGCTTCTGAAAATGCCACTCAAAGGCAAAGCCATGCTACAAATGCAGCAGCCTTATGGAATGAAATAGAAGCAATTTTAACAAGCTCAACAGCAGGTGCACCAGCCTTTTTTGAAAATGAAATAAGCCAAGCTTATCAATCATTAACCGCTCAACCTAATCAATTTGCAAATCCTTCTTTTGAAGATATTACAAATGGCGTGGGGGGCGGACGTATTCCTATTGGTTGGAGCGGCTCTTCGTCAGGTATTGGGACAAATGCAGGGGGCGGCTTACGCGTATCAGATGGTACTTATTCAGTCCCTATTGGCGGATGGAGCAATTCAGCTGGTGGCTATATTGAGCAAACAACTAGCGCCAATATAGATAGTGTTTATGAACTTAGCTTTGATGCTGGTGTCAATTTTGGATCCGCTACAGGAACATTACTTGTTGAGGTGATGGATGGGGCAACGCCCATTTTATCTGAAACAATTCTTGATGATGCCACCTCAACGGGGTTAGATAGTTACACATATAATTTTACTGCAACAGGGACAAATTTAACGACGCGTTTTACATTACTAAACCAAACTAATAGTAGTCTAGATTTTGATATCGATAATACATCTTTAGTTGAAACACATCGTTTGATAACCAATGCGCCAGCAAATACGTTAAAAGGAAAATCTGAATATACTAAGCTTGACACGTCTTTTGGTTGGCAAAATGCATCTATAGCCACTTGGGCAGGTGATAATGACATCGAGACTGATAAGCTGAATTTTGCTAATCTGAAACAGACGCTTCAAAGCTATGCTAATACTGTTTCAACACATGTTGCCATTGAAGAAGCTTCAATTGAAAATATGAAAAAGCAAATTGATTTATCTCAAACAGAACAAAAGGCACTTTTATCACTTGATGATAATGAACAAGCTGTTCAATTACAAAAAGCTTATATGCAAGTAAATTTAAGTCAGGAATTATTGGCAAAGATGCTCAATTACAATACGTCTTTGTTTAATTTATT
>WTKA01000075.1:0-19855 GCA_011524605.1 Hyphomicrobiales bacterium
ATACTATTGATCTCATTTAATCTTTACAAAGTTTCATCCAATCATTGTAATTTTTTTTGAATATAAAGAAAAATGACCATTCGGCTTAGTTACTTAAATTTTTCAGCGGGCTTCAGCTTCCAAAATACGACTGCAATATTATGATATTGTTTGATCACATCGTGAAGATGATCAGAAATAAATATACCATTTTGCGTTTCTACTCTTGTATCGCGCCAGATATGACGGTCTTTCGGATAATCTTCAGTTAACACAGCATAATGACCACGCTTAATATTGGGCTTGTCACCCATGCCACCTGCTTTTATCTCATATTTATCATTATATTTTTGTGGCAAAGCCTTAGGAGACTTCTCCACATCAATGGATGTGATCGGATCTTGCGGATGAATGATAAAAAGCTCTTTAACCACTGGTCCCTCTTTACTGCTCCGTAAGCTATAGGGGTAAAAACAATGCCGCCCAGGTTCGAGATCTTCAATAATATCTTTTATTTCGGCATCACAAAACCACCACGCCTGACAAAAAATATTGGGGATATTTTTGGGTTTATTATGCAAATAACCAGAAGAAGGAAAATATTTAGCATCAGTCGGCAAGCCATACATCCATGGATGTGATTTTAAGCGCTGCTTTTCCTTAAGCCCCCCCCATTCCTCTTTCCAATAACCATCCTCAGTTATTCCTGGTATTCCAGGACGATGGGAATAAGACATTATATAAGGCATTTTTGCTCCATTATTTGATTAGCAATTGATTCTACTATTCTCATATTAGGTCTAAGCGTTCTTGTTTTTAAAGCTTACAACTTAGGCTCAGGACCTATTAATTTTGTTCAATTCTATTTGAATTAAAAGTATTAATTGGATGAAAATAAAGTAATAGAATACTATTGTTATTGTTGAAGCTTTATTTTTGACAAATGATGCTTTTTACTCAAACCGAATGGGCACCACATATTTACACCATGAATGCGTCAAAAAAGCTTGAAATTACAATTATTTACAGCGCTTTCTTTCCTGTTCATAGGGTAAATCTGTTGGTGTAAAATGGGCTAAATAATCAAGTCCTGAGCCTAAATAGTTTATCATTACTATAGTTCTTAATAAAAATATATTTACAAGACTTAATCACGCTTCCTCTCGACAAATGGATTATCTGGTAAAATGCTATGAACGCCTTTTGAAATAAGTTTGAGTTAGTCATTTTAATAATCCTGAAGTCAAAAAATGATGTTTAATACAAAGCACCTTACCCCACATAATTGCCTCCTAACGTGACAAAGCCTAAGCGTCTTAGGAGTTTGTCTGTCTTTTGTGTAGAGTATTTTCCAATCTTTTTACAAAAGGAGGTTATTGAAAAACAAATGAAACTGGTTTGTTTTTCCATTCCAATTGATTGGACAATACTCAAAATGCCAGCTGTGGTGTGAATACTGATATGGCTGACATTCCGCGCATCTGACCATTTTTTGATACCGTTGATCAACCGTAAAGCTGCCTTGGCGCCAACCGGGTTGCGGCGCCAACGTGGATGTACATAAAGCCCCATCAATAGGCCATTAGAAACAGGCTTTTTCAGGGCGTCCTAGTCTACAGTTTCTAATTGTACATTGATTAGTCGGTTATAATCATTTGTGTGATTTCCATGATACGAAGGGTGGATTGCTTCAATTAGGCCTAAGCCAGTCATGGGCGCGACAATGCGTGGTGATAAGTTTGTATCTTTTTTAAATGCGCCATATTTAGGAGTTATAGCTGAATAGGAGGGGGATGATACCCATAACTTTCTAAACAGGGCATTGCCAAGTTTGAAATCCATTTCTTTTTCAAAAGGTAGATTTTGAGTAAATTGGGAAAAACTATCGCGATTGACTTTTTTGGTGGAGGTAGCAGCGCCTCCTTGCATGGTTTCAAATTTTCAGCCGAGGAGAAGCTCTGAGTTTTCTGTATGATATTTTCAACGCGATTTTGATCTTTTGGGCTTAGACCATCTCGATAAAAGGGCAGGGTGTTATCCCCGCCGATTTTTCTATATTTGTATCTGAATATGCAAAACTAATTGCAAATATATGGACTAGGAAGCCCCATATATTTTTAAAAGTATAATGTTTGGCAAAGTAAAATTTACTCAGCTTCATCCGCTGATGTCGCGTTGAGAAGACCGTAACGCTCTTCACCAAGCCTATCAAGTAGCTCAAGCTGTGTTTCAAGAAAATCAATATGACCTTCTTCATCGGAAATAAGCTGCTCAAACATTTTCATAGTGATATAATCACCAGCTTCATTACAAATCTCGCGTGATTTCGTATAGCTATCCCACGCTTCTTTCTCGCCAGCTAAATCAGCTTCTAAAATTTCTTTGATATTCTGACCAATTCTTAAAGGGGCAACGCTTTGTAGATTTGGCATGCCTTCTAGGAAAATGATGCGCTCGACTATCTTGTCAGCATGCTCCATTTCTTCAATGCTTTCCATGCGTTCTTTTTTTGCAAGTTTAGCATATCCCCAGTCGTCTAATAAACGATAATGCAGCCAATATTGGTTAATAGCGCCTAGCTCTAGAAATAAAGCTTCGTTTAATCTTTCGATAACTTTTTCATTACCCTTCATTATTCTCTCCTGTAGCTTAGAATGATTCTAATATACGGGACATGAAGGTAAAAACAACAAACCATAGATAGTTTTATACAAAAGATTTTCTTTTTTTCATTTGAGCGAGTTTTCTAGCTGTTTCACATCGGTAATGCTCGTCTTTCAGCTTTTGAATGAAAGGTAAGATTTCCGCCTCAGGTGTTTGCTTAACTCTATGATAATTCTCTGTTGTAGCAATAATCATTGAAATTAGATTCGGAAAACAACCGCAGCACTTACCCTTCACCGACATAGCATGATAAATTTTGCCCGGTGTGATAAGTTGCCATGCATCATCATCAAGGAGACTAATGATAGTCTCCTCAATTTCTGATTTGGTTATGATATTACAGCTACATATTAACATGCTGATCTTATACCATAACAAGACTGTTATACTCAACTATTTTTTTAATTATTATTAATATTTTTTAACTATTGAAAAACAGCTGTTGGGTTATCTAGGCTATCAGACCCTTCAAACTCAATTTGATCTAAATTAAGCGCACTAACAACACGCTCAATAGATTTAGTTTGATCAACAAGGCCGTCTATCGCAGCTTGGACAATCGCATTGCCTTCGACATTACTCTCAGCAATGAGTTGGTCATAAGCTTCGCCATTTTCTGCGCGCTCAACCATTACATTCATTTTTGCGATTGTATGTTCTAATTTAGCCTTCAACTCCATATCTAAATCTTTATTATTTTTGGCAACTAAATGAGATAAAGAAGGACCTTCCACTAAAGAGCCATCTATACGCTGATATTGACCAAGATACACATTTTGAATGCCAATAGCATCATAAAGATGAGAGTTATGCGTGTTATCTGCAAAACAATCATACTCTTCTTCTGGATCACCATGCAGCAAGCCTAACTTGATTAGCAGCTTCAAGTTTTGCCTCTGAAGGGGCTGCTAAAAGGAGCCTTTCCTTACAACAGGACTCTTGTTGATTATGTTTCAAGGATTTTAATGGACAGCTAGAACATAGATATAATGTTCTTAAAAAGGCTGATAGGCTTTGATAAACATAATCGTGACATTCAAAATTATGATTATTTTGGAAATGCACCCAGTCAGGCTCATTGATATCATAACGTTTTTCAATATAATTCTCATGCCAAAAATGATAGCTTTGTATCACTAATGTTTCTGCATTTTGTTCTGCTGTGGATAGGGTTTTATTTATCATGATGAAATCAGATAAATCAATGAATTTGCAAATGTAGAGTTTTATGGGGCAGGGCAGCAAGGCTATGGCCATAATACCCTTCTGCAAGTATGTTGTAATTTATTCTAGGCAATGATTTTGCTAAAATAGGGATGAAATAACAGAGCAATTTGAGTGCTTATCAAGGATATAAGAATTCAGAAAAGGCTGCACTTTAGACGGCATGTGAAATATAATCGTCTATGAAATTTAATATAGAATGGCGGGGTATATAGCGTTTTAAAAAATCAATATTATGCTTTTTCATTCGCCAGATTTTTTATATCAAGTGCTTTAGAAATAGATCTGCGATTTTCAATCATATCTTCAATTGTGTGTTTTGAAAGCGCCATGAAAAATGCATTTAATGCCTCACGCAAAGCGGAATTAACTTTACATACATCAATTAAGGGGCATTCCGCTGTTTCTTCATCAAAGCATTCAGCTAAGAGAAAATTATCTTCTGTGACTTTAACAACATCAAGCAATGTAATATCTTTTGCTTCTCTTGCTAGTTTGAGCCCGCCATAACGCCCTCTTACGCTTTCAATAAGCTTACCTTTCGTAAGCGTTTGCACTATTTTAAACATAAAGGCCTCAGAAACACCATAAGAGGCTGCGATCTCTTTTGTTTGGCTGAGTTTCTCTTCATTAACAGCACAATACATTAATATACGGATGCTGTAATTAGTTTGTTTTGTAAGGCGCATAATGATTAATCTCTGTTTCGTTCAACCATAGCATATACAAGGCTCTTTTAATATTCAATCCCTGTAGAAAATCTTTGGAAGCTGAACTAGTAGAATAAGTTTATACTTGACTTTAATAATCTTGTATAGCAATAGAGGGCTGTAAATAAGATTATTACTGTCTAGTTAAAGAAAGGCATATGCATGCTAAAAGCAATTTTCAAAACCTCAGCAGCATTAGCAGTTATTACGGCGCTTGGTGCAACTGCAAGTGCAAATGGAGCCTATGGCCCATTCCCTGTGACACTTAAAGACTATAAGGGTGAAAAAACAAATACTGTTTCTTATAGTGGACAAATAGCACGTCAGGTTCTGGAGCAAAGCCTTAAAAAGCTTGCTGGCAAAGGAAATGGCGGTGAAAATGCTGCTGAACTAGAAACGCAAATGCTATCTTATTTCAATAATGAGGGTGATTTGCAGATACTTGCCCCTGCAAGTAAAGATGAATTTCCAGTAAAGCAAAAAACTGTAGGTGAAATTTCTTCAAGTGCAAATATTGCAGGTAAATTTTATAAAGGCCTTGTTCCTTCTTATCCAGGCAATTTAACAGGCGTTGAAGTGATCGAACATATGATCAAAATGGCTGCAAAATCAAATAAAGGCTTTGATGCTGAAAATGGTTATGATTGGGGGCAAATGATCTCTAAATTCACGATGGGAGCAATGCAGTATAATCAAGCAGTTGACAACTATCTTGATGAAAAAATGACTGCAGATAATAAGCCAAATAATCAGGCTTATAGTGAGGGTGCTCATTATACTGGTAAAGAGCATTCTTGGGATGAAGGCTTTGGCTATTGGGGGGCGCCAGCGCATGCACTAGATTTATCTGCCGATCAGGCTTATGCGATTGCAAAGCAAACAGATCTAGCTGCCGCTGATGTGAATGGTGATGGCGTTGTAGACTTGAAATCTGAAATGGTTTTTGGTCCAGCTTATTATGCAGCAGGGGCAGATCGTTCTGGTACAAAATCAACAAACTATCTTCAGACAATTATGAAGGCTTATCTTGACGGCCGCAAAGTGATTACAGCAGCCGATGGCGAAGCTTTGTCTGCCGAAGAGCTTATAGCTGTCAAAGGCCATGCAGCTACAATTGCAGAGCAGTGGGAAAAAGTTTTGGCAGAAGCGACATTTAAATATGCTGGTTCTGTTTATAATGATATAAAGAAAATAAGTGCAGCTTCTAATGAAGATAAGGCAAAACTTTACCGCACCTATGTTAAGCATTGGGGCGAGCTTAAAGGTTTTGCAATGGCACTGCAAACAGGTAAAAATAATTTAGGCGCTACTGCAGTTGAGTTAAATAAGCTTATTGGTTTTGGTCCTGTAACAATGGATTTTTCTTACGTAACTGGTATCGACGCTGAGGGTAATTTTATACGTGAGCGTAAAATGCATTGGTCTGATTACCAGCTTAATATGCTTAAAGTACAAAAGCTATTAGTTGATACTTTTGCTGTAAAGGCAAAGGTGAATGACGCAACTGCTGATTTAGCCGCTCTTGCTGGTAAAATTGAAGCAGACGAAAATGCTGAAACGGACTAATAATTAAGCTCTGGGCTCAATTTAAGAATTGAGTTCATGCATAAGATTAAAATGGTGGCGTTTTTAAGAGCGCCGCCATATTTCTTTAAGCAAAGGAAATAGATATGGAATTTTTTGGCCTTTTCTTTGATTCTATCATTTCTCTATTTTCAGATTTTATAAACCCAAAAAAACGTGTTTTTATTGGCTATCTCCTTTTATCCATTGGTCTTGCTTTTGTCTGGTTAATGCTTGCTAGAAAACTAAGCTCTCATTCAGCTTCACGTAAAATATTTGACCTTAATATATTTTGGTCAGCCTCTGCTAAAGCCGACTATAAAATATTCATTCTCAATCGTGCTTTTACCTTTTTCTTATCTCCCTTATTATTATCACAAATTGCAATTGCAACGAGCCTCTATTTTGCCCTTCACTCACAAAGCTATATTCATCAAGGCCAATTTAGTGATGTGCATAAAGCGGCAATTGTTGGGCTATTTTCTGTTACAATGTTTTTGGTTGATGATTTTTCAAAATATATACTGCACCGATGGATGCATAAAATCCCTGCGCTTTGGGCTATTCATAAAGTCCATCATTCTGCTGAAACATTGACACCCATCACTGTATATCGCGTCCATCCTCTAGAAGGCGTATTATATGCAAGTCGTAGCGCTTTAGCGCAGGGAAGCGTTATGGCGTGTTTTATCTTCTTATTTGGCAACCAAGTTGACCTGTACACTGTTGTAGGGGTAAATGTCCTCGTTTTCTTCTTTCATATTACAGGATCAAATCTTAGACATTCTCATATATCAATTCGATATTGGCCATGGTTAGAGCATATACTCATTTCGCCTGCTCAGCATCAAGTTCACCATTCGATTGCAAAGGAGCATTATGATAAGAATTTTGGTGTTGCTTTAGCTGTTTGGGATTGGTGCTTTGGCTCTTTACACTTATCAGAAAAAAATTCTGATCTTAAATTTGGGCTTTTGCAAGAGGAAAATTCTTCTTCATCTGATCTAATAACACTCTATATAAAACCTGTATTAGAAGTTTTTAATATTGCAAAAAAATACTTTATAGATTTTTTTCATTATGCCTTCTTAAAGCTCAATCTTAAAAAAGAATGATTTTATAATTATTTCTCTATGATAAAAATCTGCTATTTCTTTAAATAGCATATTTTATGCGGTTGTTATGAATAAAATTCTCAGTACATAATTTCATTTTGTATAGATAAAAGGGCTTAAATTTAAAGCCTGATGTTTTCACTATATCCGCTAACACATATGAAAAAGTAAAATCAATAAACATATTAGATCTATTTTGTGGCCTGAAATATGATTCAGGCCGACTCTTTTTCCTGTTACTTTAAGTTGTTTAAATTTTAATATCTTTATAAGGGCGTATAAATAAACTTGAGGTTTAAATATATAGATTAATCATTTTAATGTTGTTTTTACTATTAAGTATTTGATTAAAATAATTTTTTTGCACTTGCGAACAGTTAATTTTTTATTAACATATACTTTTCTGTTCTTTTAACCCTTGATTTTTGCAGAATTGTATAATTTATTGGTCGTGTTGTATTAGCTGAATAAGACTAAATGAAATTAGCTAATCAGGTGAGATGAGACGACCTCATCACTAGATTCTGGGAGGATTTAATGAATCTGCTAAAAACTTCAATTTTTGGCCTTGCAATCGGTCTTGCAAGCGCAACTGCTTCTCTTGCTGGAGAGCTAACAATCGCGACTGTTAACAACGGTCACATGATTGAAATGCAAAAACTTACTCCAGAGTTTGAAGCAGCAAACCCTGGCATTACGCTAAACTGGGTTACGCTTGATGAAGGCACTCTTCGCTCTCGTGTAACAACTGACATCACTACAAAAGGTGGTCAGTTTGACGTGATGACTATTGGTATGTACGAAGCTCCAATTTGGGGTAGCCGTGGTTGGTTAGAAGCTCTAGACTTCGGTGATGCATACGATGTAGAAGATATTCTACCTGCAATGCGCGGTGGTTTATCTCATGACGGTACTCTTTACGCTGCACCATTCTATGGTGAAAGCTCTATGATCATGTATCGTAAAGATTTACTTGACGCTGCTGGTATGGAAATGCCAGACAATCCATCTTGGGGTCATGTTGCAGATGCTGCAGCGGCTATGACTGACAAAGATAACGGTGTTTATGGTATCTGTCTTCGTGGTAAGCCAGGTTGGGGTGACAACATGGCATTCCTAACAACTATGGCAAACTCTTTTGGTGCTCGTTGGTTTGATGAAAACTGGAAGCCTCAGCTTGATAGCCCAGCTTGGAATCACGCTGTAAACTTCTATGTTGACGTTATGACTAAGTACGGCCCTCCTGGATCAAGTGCAAACAGCTTCAATGAAATTCTTGCTCTTATCAACGAAGGTAAGTGTGGAATGTGGATTGATGCAACAATTGCTGCTTCTTTCGTAACAGATCCTGATCAGTCTAAAGTTGCTGACAAGATTGCATTCGCTCAAGCTCCAGTATCAGTAACAAATCGTGGTGCTAACTGGTTATGGGCATGGGCTCTTGCTGTTCCTGCAGGTACAAAGCAGTCAGCTGATGCTAAGAAGTTCATCGAGTGGGCTACTTCAAAAGAGTATATCGAGCTTGTAGCTTCTAAAAATGGCTGGGGTTCTGTTCCAACTGGTACACGTGCTTCAACATATGCAAACTCTAACTTCACTGAAGCAGCTGTTTTTGCTGAAGCTGAACTAAAAGCTATTATGTCAGCTAACCCTTCTAACAGCACGCAAGATCCAACGCCTTACACTGGTGTTCAGTTTGCTTCTATCCCTGAGTTCCAAGCAATTGGTACTGCTGTAGGTCAGCAAATGAGCGCAGCACTTGCTGGTTCAATCTCAGTAGAAGATGCGTTAGCTGCTTCTCAAGAAGTTGCTGATCGTGAAATGAAAAAAGCTGGTTACTACTAAGAACTATTAGTTAATAAACCAATGTTTAGAGGCAGGAATTCCTGCCTCTAAATTTATAAACTGATTATAATTTGTTATGAATAAAACTATATAATCAAATTTTCTTATAATCAAAAGATGCTGAAGTAGTCTATAAGATGAATATATGTTTCGTCTTAACAAGGTAGCTGTGTAATAAAGATCTAGTTATGGATAAACAGCTTTCCGTGAATTGTGTTTTTAGTGAGTAGCATAGCTTCTTGGAAATAAATCACACCAATGGCTTCTTTTCTTAATAAGTATCGAAAATTTATTTGGCGGAGGAGTGTTAAGTGAATTCAACATTATCAAGATTACTACAGGCGCCAAGCGTCATCCTACTTCTAATATGGATGATCGTGCCCCTAAGTATGACAATTTATTTCTCAACACAGCGTTTTAATATGCTCTATCCTGAAAGATCAGGATTTGTTGGGTTGCAGAATTATGAATTCTTTTGGACAGATCCTAGTCTATGGCCTGCAATCATAAATACGCTATTATTAGTTGGCTCTGTTCTGGTTATTACAGTTGTTTTAGGTCTAACAATATCTGTATTAATTGATCGTCCTTTTAAAGGTCGCGGGATTGCTCGTGTATTACTAATTTCCCCATTTTTCATTATGCCGACAGTTTCAGCATTAATATGGAAAAACATGCTAATGGATCCGAATAATGGTCTGTTTGCCTTTTTAGCAACTGTATTGGGCGCTGAGCCTATTCAATGGCTTCAAGATATTCCTCTTCTTTCCATTATTATCATGGTTAGCTGGCAATGGACGCCTTTTGCTGTCTTAATTTTCATGACATCATTACAAAGTCAGGACAGAGAGCAGATGGAAGCTGCTGAGCTGGATGGTGCAGGTTTTTGGTCAAAATTCTTTAACTTGACATTACCTCATCTTGCACGCCCAATTTCTATTGTGATTTTAATCCAAATGATTTTCCATTTAGCGATTTTTGCGGAAATTTTCGTAACAACAAGCGGTGGGCCTGGCGTTCAGTCAACAAATTTAACTTACCTAATTTATGTCCAAGCCCTTCAAGGATTTGACGTTGGTGTCGCATCAGCTGGTGGCGTATTTGCAATTATTCTTGCTAATATTGTTGCGCTATTCCTAATTCGTGCAATTGGTAAAACTTTGACGGTGTAATCATGACAGATAAACAAAAAAATATATTAAAAGATAACACGGCTATTATATTCGGATGGTTCTTTGCATTTCTGTTTTTCTTTCCAATTTTTTGGATGGTCTTAACCGGCTTTAAAACAGAAGGGCAGGCTATCTCTATACCGCCATTACTATTTTTTGAACCAACGTTAGAAAATTATACGGAAATTAATTCACGTACCGATTATTTCCATTTCGCAATAAACTCACTCATCACCTCTATTGGTGGTACGCTTTTAGCCTTGTTAATTGCTATTCCATCAGCATATTCAATGGCTTTTAATACTGGTCGTTGGACAAAAGATGTATTAATGTGGATGTTATCTACAAAGATGCTACCTGCTGTGGGTGTTTTGATGCCAATCTATCTGATCGCTCAAAAAACAGGCTTATTGGATAATGTGATTGCACTTATCATCATTTATGCAATGATTAATTTGCCAATAGTGATGTTAATTTTGTTTAACTATTTCCGTGAAATTCCAAAGGAAATTTTGGAAGCCTCAAGAATGGACGGTGCTTCTACATTTAGCGAGATAAGACAAATTGTATTACCGCTTGCATGGGGTGGTATTGCTTCTACTGCATTGCTTTCAGTTATTCTATGTTGGAATGAAGCATTCTGGTCTATTGTACTTACTACAACGGATGCAGCGACACTAACATCGCTTGTTGCTTCTTTCCAAGCACCAGAAGGCTTGTTCTGGGCAAAGGTATCAGCTGTATCAACATTAGCGTGCGGGCCTATTGTTGTCTTTGGATGGTTAGCACAAAAGCAGCTTGTTCAAGGCTTAACATTTGGTGCAGTTAAATGAGAACGCTTGATGCGGCTCCGATCGATCTTGCTGGCAAAAATTGCATCGTTACAGGTGCAAATGGCGGGATCGGTCAGAGTATATGTGCTCATTTCAAAGCACTCGGTGCAAATGTTTTTGCTACAGATATCGGGAAAAACATATCAGATGAGAGCCTTATAAGGCAGAGTGAAACAGAAAGTGAAGTTCACTATAAATCTTTTGATTTGCTCTGTGATGATGGCTTAACGCAGGCTTGTGACTGGGTTAAGGCTTGTAAGCCTGATGTGATTGTGAATAATGCAGCTGCTTTTGATATGGGCTCTGTTTTGCAAGCAGATCTAAAGCAATTTGATCATATTTTTCATATTAATGTTCGAGCTTTTTATGCTCTTATGCAAGCAGCTGCACAATGGATGACTGATAACAAAGTAATGGGTTCTATTATTAATTTAGCAAGCCAAGCTGGTCATCGTGGTGAGGCATTAGTTGCACATTATTGTGCATCCAAAGCAGCTGTGATTAGTTATACCCAATCTGCGGCTCTTGCCCTTGCGCCTAATAAAATTAGGGTCAATGCAATATCGCCAGGTGTAATTGATACACCTATGTGGCAAACAGTAGACAAACTTTTCGCTCATTATGAGAAGCGAGAAATCGGGGAAAAGAAACGTCTGGTGGGGGAGGCTGTGCCACTAGGCTATATGGGAGCGCCAGAGGATGTTGCGCGTGTTGCTGTTTTTTTGGCATCAGAGCAATCTTCTTACATCACTGCCCAAACACTAAGTGTTGATGGTGGGAATGTGCTTAGGTGAGAGGAGGTAATAATGTCAATAATCATGCCAGAAATTGAGATATTAGATCGTACAAATGATAGTATACGATATCTTGAGCATGGCTGGCCAACAGAACTCTGCCGTTGGCATTCTCATCAAGAATATGAAATACATTTGATTACTGAAACTGTAGGCAAAGCATTTATAGGTGATTATATAGGTGAATTTTCACCGGGGAGTTTATATTTTCTAGGGCCTAATCTCCCTCATAATTGGATTACAGATCAATCTTATAATGAGCCCGTTGAGATTAGAGATATGTTGTTGCAATTCAACCATCAAAGTATCAGGCATCTGACATCGGGCTTTACGGAATTTCAAGAAGTAAATACACTTTTAGATCAATCTCAATCTGGTATTGAATTTAAAGACTTTGATACTGATTTAGCCGTTAAATATCTTGAAAAATTAAAAAATCTTCAGGGTGCTGAAAGAATTTTAGTGTTTTTAGAGTTCTTACTAATTTTACAACGACATCCCTATAAGGATATTCTCTCAGTTGTTAAGCTTGGAGCAGTTGATAATACAAAAAAACATATGAAAATTAACGATGTTGTAGATCACGTCATCAATAATTATCAAGATGATTTATCAATTGGAAAAGCGGCTGCTTTGGCAGGTATGAGTGAGACAAGCTTCTCCCGTAATTTTCAAGCTGTAACAGGAAAGCGTTTTACTGAATTTGTGAACCGCGTTCGTATTGGACAGGCTTGTGTCATGTTATTTGAAACAGATGAGCAGATTTCATCTATTTGTTTTGACGTAGGTTTTCAGAATTTAGCGAATTTTAATAGGCATTTTTTAAAAATGAAGTCTATGACACCAAAAGAATACAGAGAATCCGCAAGACAAAATCTTTTACGTAGTCATGAAATTAATAGAGGTGTAACTCAATGAATATGAACAACACGCCTGAGTTACAAAGCTCTAGCTATGATCAATCAAAATGCGATATAGGGATTATCCATTTTGGTCTTGGTGGTTTCCACCGCGCGCATCAAGCTTTTTATATTGATCAATTAATGGATGAAACCCAAGATCTGAGTTGGGGTGTCGCAGCTGTCAATATACGGGCTGAGGATAGCGATAGCTTTGTTCATTATATGAATAATGAAGATGGCTATGTTTTAAAGACAATAGATTATAATGGTCAAGCTGACTATAACCTTGTTCGTTGTCATGTTAATTACACTGATTATGCACAAGATGAGAAAGCAGCATTAGAATTATTTGCGCTTGATACCATTGAAGCAATTACAATCACGGTGACAGAAAGCGGATATTATTTAAATCAAGATGGTGCTCTTGATCATAACCACCCTTTAATTGCCGCTGAAATCGCTGGTGAAAAAGCAAAAACAATTTACGGTGTATTACGCCTTGCTTTAAAAACACGTTTGAAAGCAAACGCAAAGCCATTGACTGTTTTAAATTGTGATAATTTAAGAGAGAATGGTATCGTATTAAGTAAAAATTTTACAGCTTATCTAAAATTAATCGGTGATACTGATCTCATAGATTGGATTGAAAAAAATGTAAGCTTCCCTTGTTCTATGGTAGATAGGATTACACCCAGGCCTACAGAAGTGCTTTCTAAAGAGAGTGAAACTTTATTTGGCCGTACTAAAGATATGACTGTACAATCTGAAGATTTTATTCAATGGGTTATTGAAGACAATTTTGCAGGTAAAAGGCCTAATCTTGATGAAGTAGGTGTTACTTATACAAAAAATGTATTTCCTTACGAGGAAGCAAAAATCAGAATTTTAAATGCTGGTCACACGAGTTTATGTTATTTAGGTGTGTTAAAGGGTTATAGCACATTTGATGAATTAATGGGTGATGAAGAATTGCTTGATCATTTTATGCAATTCCAAACGAAAGAAGTCTTGCCTGCATTAGATATAGATATTCCTTTTGATTTAGAGGAATATTTACAGATTATTATTAATCGATTTAAAAATGTTCATATATCAGATAACTTAGAGCGTATCTGTATGGATGGTTTTAATAAATTTCCAATTTTTGTTTTACCGACAATCAAGTCGTGCTTTAAACAGGGTATCACACCTGCATATGGCCTTAAATCTATTGCCAGTTGGTATGTATTCTGTCTAGCGATATATAACAAAAAATTTGATTATCATTATGTTGAGCCTTCATGGAAGACCTTAGAAGCCATGCTTGCTCATGAAAATGCTAATCTGTTCATTGAAAACGAAAGTCTCTGGGGTAGCTTGTCTACAGAATATCCAGAATTTAAAGATATTATATTAGATCATATAGAGGGGATGAAACATTATGGCTGAGGTAACAATTCGTAATTTACGCAAAGCATATGGATCTGTTCAAGTTATACATGGTGTTGATCTTGACATTGAAGATGGTGAATTTGTTGTATTTGTTGGCCCTTCAGGCTGCGGTAAGTCAACATTATTAAGAATGATTGCTGGTTTAGAGGATGTTACTTCTGGCGATATTTCTATCGGAAAAGAAGTTGTAAATGATGTAGCACCTTCAAAAAGAGGTGTTGCTATGGTTTTCCAAACCTATGCACTTTATCCTCATATGACTGTTGAAGAAAATATGGGATTTGGACTTAAACAAGCTAAAACAGACCCTGAAGAAATTAAGAAGCGCGTTGATAATGCAGCTGAAATATTGCAAATCAATGATTATCTACATAGAATGCCGAAAAATCTTTCTGGTGGTCAAAGGCAAAGGGTTGCTATCGGACGTGCAATTGTTCGTGATCCTGAAGTTTTCCTCTTTGATGAGCCGCTCTCAAACTTAGATGCTGCTTTACGTGTTCAGACTAGAATTGAAATTGCAAAACTGCACGAGCGTTTGAAATCAACTATGATTTATGTGACGCACGACCAAGTAGAGGCTATGACTTTAGCTGATAAAATTGTTGTGTTACAAGGCGGTATCATTGAACAAGTTGGCAGCCCAATTCACCTTTATAATCAGCCTGATAATATGTTTGTTGCGGGCTTTATTGGTAGTCCAAAGATGAATTTCTTCCCAGCTTCCGGTGATGGTAAGACAATATCAATCGAAGATGGCGGTCAAATTAAAAGTAGCTTAGAAGGTGATCTTCATGTTGGTGTACGCCCAGAGCATCTTATCTTAAGTAATAAGACAAATGGTTTGATCTCTGGCGATTTAGATCTGGTTGAACATTTAGGTGAATATGCTTTAGTGCACTTAACATTAGCAAATAAAGAAACAATGATTGCAAAAATGATTGATGCGCCTAAAGCAGCTATTGGAGATAAGATATACTTCACTGCAGAAAAAGAAAATATCCACATATTTGATGCAGAAACAACTAGAAGAATAGTAAGCTAAACTTAGCCGCTTAAAATAATCGAGGGAAAATAGCTGCTGTTTTCTCTCGATATTTTTTATATTCTTCGCTCTTATCAGTCATTGTTTTTTCTGATAGGGGCACGCCACTTACTTTATATAATAAAAATGTTATAGTGAGAGCGGGTATAAATGCCCAAGCACCGGCAAGGCTGAATGTGATAATAGATAGGCCATAAGTGAAAATTATTTCTCCAAGATAATTGGGGTGTCTTGAATATTTCCATAGGCCATGCTGTAATATATCTAATTGACTAGCTCTATTTTTCTTGAATATTTTTAATTGCCTATCGGCAATAACTTCTACACAAAAACCAAAAAATGCAATAATTACGCCAAGTAGAGGTATAATTGTTTGACTCTGCGTTATGCTATCTGCTGGTGCACTTAAAGCAAGCGCATAAGGATATGCCATGAACAACATAATCAGTGCTTGGAAGCCAAAAATAATCAAGGCGCTTTTCCACCAATATCCTATAGATATTTTATTTCTTATACGCTGATATCGAATATCTTCTTGTCCTGCTGTTTTATGTTTTTGAAACATATGAACACCAAGCCTAAGTCCCCAAAGGCAAATGAGAGACAAAAGGGCGAGTTGTGGAAGATTTAGGTCAAAAGGAAAAGCCGTAATACAGGCTATAATTGCGAAGCCAGGTCCCCAAAAAAAATCAATAATAGAAGCATCTTTTATAGCAATGCTTATAATCCAAAGGCTGAAACAACAAAAAAATATTACGACTATTGATGGCGCATAAAAGGAAAATAATTCTAATGATGACATAAATTATGTGCCAGACCTTAAATAGACTAATAGCATAAGGAAAATAATGGCTACAGTTTGCATAATTATTCTCAGCCGCATCAGCTTTTGAGATTTATTTGCGCTGCCGCCTTTAAGCATATTCCAAAGACCCATTACTATGATAAAAGCCACAGCTAGTAAAAGTATAGGTATCATATATTCAATTAGGATTTGCATTTTATGATCTCAATAAATTAATTTACTTTTATATAGGGTGACTTGGAAAGTCGACAATAGATAAACGGAAATGGACTTTTAGATATTCTGTATAATTGTAAATTAGTAGATAGTAAATTTGCCATAAAGTTAAGGTGAAAGCGACAGCAATGTCATATATACAGCATGAATAGATTGAGACTTAAATGGACAATAAGCCCATTGCTGCTTTTCTATTATCATGCTGTAAAATTTGTGCGGAATACGATCTATATTATGTGTTAAATCCCGCTTAAATATCAGCTTTAGCTGGTATAATCATTATCTGCGATAATTATACGCTCGTTATCGCCACTGTCACTTACGTTATCAAAATCTATTTGTGAACCAAAATCACTTTCGAGCTCTCCGATTAAACGGTCAATGGATAATAAAGCTCTATAATCTGGATTTGATAATAATTTTTCATGCAGTTCATCTCTTAACGTTACTAGAGATTTTATTGTGGAAGTGGACATAATGATACCAACCTAAATTTTGTAACAAGTTTACCAATATGATGCACAGCTGTATAGCTGATGCGATTCATAAATGACATTCATAAATATTATCAATTAAAACCAATAAAACAATGGATTGAATTTTATATCCAAAAGTTTTTCCTTTATTTACATTATGCTTTCTCTAAAGAGAATTATTTGAAGAGCGTAAAGCAATGAAATATTGTTTATGAAAATTTGAATTATTTTTGATCAAATCATTCAAAATTATATAATTGTTTACTGTTCACAGATACTATTTCCAACAAATTAAATTTATACATTGCATTAAGGTGATAGCTAAATGATTTATGACGAGCCACAGAGCAATTCAAGTAATGTCCAATTAAGCAATACAAATGGTTATTTGCAGAAAACCTCATTAGCAGTTGGTCTTGCAGCTGCTGTTGCAGGGCAAGTAGGTGTTTTTGCAGGGCTAGAACCTGCTGTTTCTGTGGGTTTAGCTGCAGTCGTCGGTCTTGGCGCTGGTATGGCAGGCTCTGTTTTTATGAAAAAGAGAACAGCTGTCTTAGAAGGGCATCTTAGTTCTTTGTCTAGTCATATAAGTGAAATAAATTCAGATATGTCATCTGACGATTTTTCTGCGGCTAATTTTGATGAAGATTTAGTGCCGTTAGTGAATTCAGTTCAGCAAGCTCATGAAGATAGCAAAGTTCTTCGTAACATGACAAATACTAGAGAAGAGAAAGCATCTGAACAGTCTTCTGTCTCTGATCCTTCTATGATGCAATATCGTGCAAGTCTAGGTAAATCAGTTCAGTCATTAGAAGATGTAGGGCGTAAAGCAAAGTCATTAGCGACATCTTTAGGTCAAGTTGGCCAAGGTGTTATCAGAGATAGTGATGAAGCAGGTTCAGCAGCTGATAAAGCTTCTCAAGGTGTTCAGCTCGTTGCAAGTGCAGCTAAACAGCTTACAGGTTCAATTACTGAAATTGCAAGTCAAGCTGTTCGTTCAACACAAGTTGCTGATCGTGCTGTTCAACAAGCGCAAAGAACTACATCTACAATGTCAAATTTAGGCGATGCTGCTGGCCGCATTGGCGAAGTTGTTAATGTTATTCAAGAAATCGCAGAGCAAACAAATCTTTTAGCATTAAACGCTACCATCGAAGCGGCGCGTGCTGGTGAAGCTGGTAAGGGTTTTGCTGTTGTTGCCAACGAAGTTAAGGCTTTAGCAAACCAAACTGCTGGAGCGACTGGCGAAATTGCTCAGCAAATTTCAGCAATTCAAGGTTCTTCTAGAGATGCTAGCGATGCTATCAGGGAAGTCGATAGCATTATTAAAGAAATGGCTGAAATGTCAGCTTCTGTTGCTGCGGCAGTTGAAGAACAAAATGCAGCTGTTGCTTCTATTGCGGACAGTGTAAATACTGCAGCAGATGATACCCAAACTGGTGCAAAATGTATTGATCGCATTCGTTCTACAGTTCAAGAAACAATGACATTATCAGATGCTTTTGTTGAATTATCAGAAGAAATGCAGACAAATATTCAGTCTACTGGAACGGAATTAACAAATCTAGTTTCTAGAATGTAATTGATAGGCTCTTTAGCCTAATTGAACATAATTGTTATAAAAGCTCCTTATTTTTAAGGAGCTTTTTTATTTTGGCTGTTTTTAGTTGTTTTTAATAAAATTGCCTTCTCTTAATTCCTTAAATGCTGTTTGTAATTCTTCAGTGCTATTCATAACGATAGGCCCACGCCAAGCTACAGGTTCTTTTATAGGTTTGCCCGAAACAAGCAGAAAACGAACACCGTTATCGCCAGCTTGTAACGTGATTGCTTCACCTGTTCCAAACTGGATCAGGCTTCTATCTCCTGCTTCTTCGCGGATGTGAAGCTCTTGCCCATTTATTTCCTTTTCTACTAAAATGCCATAAGGATCTGATGCATCTTTAAACTTTGCACTGCCTTCAAAGATATAAGCAAAAGCATTTTGATATGTATCAATGGGCAATGTTTTTTTAATACCAGCTGGTACATATATATCAAGATATCGAGGATTGGCTGCGATGCCATCTACAGGGCCTCTTTTGCCCCAAAAATCTCCGCAAATAATTTTTACTTGAGTACCGTCATCATCGATTACAACTGGGATATCCATAGATTTTATATCTTGATAGCGTGGATCAGTCATCTTTTGCGCCTTTGGCAGATTAGCCCAAAGCTGAAAACCATGCATTTGACCTTGTGCATTTCCCTTTGGCATTTCTTGATGTAAGATACCGCTGCCAGCTGTCATCCATTGAATGTCACCTGCTTCTAAACTACCTCGATTCCCTAGAGAATCTGCATGTTCTACTGTGCCAGATAAAACATAGGTTATTGTTTCTATGCCCCTGTGTGGATGCCAAGGAAACCCAGCTTTAAAATCATTGGGATCTTCATTTCTAAAGTCATCAAACAATAGAAAAGGATCAACACTACTAGGGTTTTTAAATCCAAAAGCACGATGTAATTTTACACCAGCACCTTCTATTGTTGCTGTGGCTTTCGATATATTGGTTATGGGGCGTATAGACATTTGATTATCTCACTCTCATTTCATTAGGTAAGATAATATGAAATTTTAATTATTCAAGTATGTATGAATATCTAAATCTTAAGCTTAGACGAGGGTATATTTCTTACCCTTCGCTTTTTAGCGATAGATGCTCTAATGCGTTGCGGGCTGATAACCAGGAACAAGCTCTAAAAGTTTTATTATTGATTGTTGTTCATCATTTGATGTTACAATTTTTTCTAAAGATTCAACACCTTTCATAAATTCATTGTAATCAATGGTTCTGCAAACGGCTTCAAATAAATTTTCATCATCTGTTGTGATTTTTTCTTCAAGCTTATCAAAAAGCTCTTCACTTAATTTTTCACCAGGTCTTAAGCCAGTAATTTGAATTTTGATGTCTTTATCTGGTAGCCTGCCAACAAATAAGATCATTTTTCTAGCCAGAGCCATTATTGAAACAGGCTCGCCCATGTTTAGCACCATGATATTACCACGATGAGAAAGTTTATCTTTTTGTGCTGAAGCAGATAAGA
>WTKA01000075.1:19955-27876 GCA_011524605.1 Hyphomicrobiales bacterium
ACCATGATATTACCACGATGAGAAAGTTTATCTTTTTGTGCTGAAGCAGATAAGACAAGTGAAACCGCTTCATGGATTGTCATAAAATAGCGTTTAATATCTTTGTGAGTAACAGTAACAGGGCCGCCTTTTTCTATTTGCTGTTCAAATAAAGGAATAACAGAACCAGATGAGCGCAGGACATTGCCAAAGCGGACAACCATAAAATGAGTTGAATATTCATCAGGGTTATTTTGTGATTGTCGGTCAAGGCATTGTACTGCAATTTCAGCTAGCCTCTTAGTTGCGCCCATTACATTTGTAGCGTTCACCGCTTTATCCGTTGAGATTAGGATGAAAGAGCTAGCTTTATATTTTAGCGCTGCAAGGGCTGCATTATATGTGCCAAATAAGTTTGTTTTTATCCCTTCCAAAGGATTTTCTTCTACGATTGGAACATGTTTTAGCGCGGCTGCATGAAAAACAGCATCAGGTTTAAACGTTTCAAAAATTGAAAAAATACGGCTTTGATCCCGTACATCAGCTAGCCTGATTTTTAGCTTTCCAATTTTGATAATATTTGCATATTTTTGTGCAAGGTCGTATATTGCTAATTCACTGTTATCTAAAACTAAAACTTCTTTAGGCTGGCATTGTAAGATTTGCAAAACAAGTTCTGAGCCAATACTTCCACATCCGCCAGTTACGATTATCTTTTTATTTTTTAAACCCGCTTCTAATAGCAAGTGGTCGACTTGGATTTCCCTACGATTTAATAAGTCAGATACTCGAACTTCTCTTGGGTTAATTTTTTCTTCAGTGGCGAGCATATCAATAGGAGGAATACGCTTGAAAATTAGATCATGTTCAACGGCAATACCCATTAGTTTTTCTAGCTTTTCAGGGCCAAAGCCTCTTAAGCTCGTTGCCAATACTAGCTCTTTGATTTTTTGCTTATTTTTATTCTCTACCAGATAGTCACTTAGATTATTTAAATCGCATACAACGGGCTTATTATAGACGATGCTATTCAAATAGCTGCCTTTAATATCTACAAGGCCAATGATTTTATATTGAGATTGTTGTTGGCTTGTTACTTTTATGAAGGAAATGGTCCGATCATCTCTACCAACAACCAAAATATTGGATCTATTATCTTGATCATGATTAAACAAATGTTTTAATTTATGTCGGTTTTCTCTATAATATCTATATATGACACGAGGGCATAGTAAGAAAAACATCCCCGTAAACCATAAAATTATCGGCACTGATAGGGGTATTAATCTAGGAAAATCATCAAACTTTCCTAATAGATATAAGATAATTGTCCAGCTTGTAATTGCGATAATGCTTGCTAAAGCAATTAAGAAAAATTCGCCAAAAGAAGAATAAGCCCATAACCTTTGTGTAACACCTAAAATGCGATAAGTTAAGGCGGCTATGAGTGCAAAAACAAGTCCCCAAATAATACTTGTTTCTGTGAAAATACCTAGAGAAACCGTTTCAAGTCTCAGCATATATGCAGCAATGACTGCAAAAAAAGCAGCTATAAAATCATGCGCTCCTACTAGAATATATCTTATTTTCTTTTTTTTATCTAAACTCACAATGTTTTCCATAGTCAAACTCATCTAGATCAAGACATACGCTTTCTTCATAAAAACGTAAAGTCTCAAACGACAATTGAGTATATTATTAGCTAATTACCAGGCTTGCTTTATTGCTTTAATATGGAAATAATTTATGGATCTAGATGTTAAGGTTAATTTTTGTTTAACATTAGCTTTCCATCTTTAAGGCTATTCAATCATTAGCAGATGGTGTATTAGTTTATTAACGAAATATTAACCTAGGGCAGTAAGTGTAAATGAGTTCTTTTGCGAGTGATTTGTTTTTAGCATTATTAATTATAGGTTCTGGTATTGTGGTAGCAGGTATTACTTCTAGCATCTATAATGCTATTACTGATGACATACCAAAATTTTCTATGCTTGAGGCAGAAGGCTTTCAACTTTTCTGTTATGTTTTACTCCTCATATTCTGCGGACCTTTAGTACTCATTCGTAATTGCTATTATGGCCGTATCTTAGAAAATAGACCTATGCTTTTAGTGTTTGGCGGGGCAATGGTTGCGGCAACTTGGGGTCTATTGACAGGGCTTGTAATTGTGAATTTCATAATTAGTGCAATATGATAAATTATGGCTATTTACACCTTAAAAAAAGTTTCTCCAACTTTTGATGCCAAAAGTAATTTTATAGCAGAAAGTGCCGATGTTATAGGAAAGGTTGTTATACATCCCCATGCGAATATATGGTTTCAAGCCATCATTAGAGGAGATAATGAGCTTATTGAAATCGGAGAAAATACGAATATTCAAGATGGCTGTATGCTGCATACGGACATGGACTATCCAATGAAGATTGGTAAGAATTGCACAATTGGGCATAAGGCAATATTGCATGGCTGTATAATCGAAGAAAATACACTCATTGGTATGGGTGCGACTATTCTTAATGGTGCTCATATAGGAAAAAACTGTATTGTTGGGGCTGGCGCTTTAATATCAGAAAATAAAATAATACCAGATAATAGCTTAGTTATTGGTATGCCGGGAAAAATTGCTAGGCAAATAACTGAAGACGAGAGCAAAAAAATTACATTATCTGCTTCACATTATGTTCAAAATGCAAAGCATTACTTAGAGCATCTAAAATATCATGAGCATGAATGAAAAATAAAAGGCCAGCTTATATAAAGCTGGCCTTGCTTTGTCTGGTCGTTTCTACAGGGACGGGGAGTTGGGGATTGACCAGACAAATAGAAATCTTACCCGTTTATAGCCCTGTATTTTAACCTTTAATTTGCAGCATATTGAGGAGCTGATAGAGAAACCCACTGACTTGGCACATTTCCAGATTGTCTTTTAATGTAAGTATATTTTGTTTTATTCCACATCAATACTTCATTTCTGACGTTATCAAGGATAACATCTCCTCGATCTGTACTAACTGTTAATACAGCATGTCCTTCACCATTTTCATCTAGAACAACTGTAATTCTTAAAGCAGATGGATGCCAGCCTCTATCGATTAAAAGCTTCTTTTTTAGCAATACATAATCTTCGCAATCCCCGACGCTTGTTGGGTATGTCCAAAATTCAGGCACTGCATAAATTTGCATATCAGTTTGAGGTATAATAACGCGGTTAACCTCAGCATTGAGCATGACAAGTTCGTCCCAACGATCTTGCGTAAGCTTAACGCGATAAGTTTTTTCAGAATAACCAGCGCATTCGGCTTGATTATGTTGACAGAACTGAACATGTCCAATTGGGGCGCTTGTAATACCAAATTCAGACATATGGGCAACGCTGTTATTTTGTCCTGGTGTTGCTACTGCAAATGCAGAAGTAGTTATAAATAAGCTAGCAATAAAACTGCTGATAAACTTTCTTGTTTTCATTTTATTCTCCCTGTTCCGAAGAATAGTAAAACATAGAGAATTTTATATACTGCAAAATATTATGGTGGCATTAAAATCAACAAGTATTAAAATGGTAGATACTTGATTTTTATTTTAATTTAAAAAAAATTTTACTTAGTAAAATTGTTTTTTTATTGTAATAAATCTTGATGAAACTTTTAAATTATCTATTTTTTTGAAAATTTAATTTCAATTTAAATAATTAGACTTTGCAAAAAGATTAAATTGTATTTTATTCAAAATGACATCCAAGTAGCTGTGCTGCATTTGCAATCACTTGTGGCGGAAATTGAACATGCTCAGCAAATGCAATAAGGATTTTGTCATCTGAAAGAACATATTGCATAACTTCGCGAAAAAAATGATCTTCTTTCATCGCTTCCCTTAGTGTAGAGGGATCGAGGCCTGTAGCCATTAAAAAACCACTGAGCATTTCCGGGTTTTGAGCTAAAAAATTTAAAGCTTGAACACTGAGTTCTTCAGCTCCTTTTTGAGTAAGCATTTGTGACGCCATTTTTACCTCTTTTTTTGTTTGCATATTAGAAACATATTTATTCTAGAATTAATCGCAGAAAATTCAGAGTTGATAGCTTCTAATTAATAAAACTATGATTAGATGTGAACTAAACATTTTTATATGAGAATCAGGCCTATAATGACTCAAAAGATCCTAGTTGTTGAAGATAATGAGCTAAATCAGAAACTTTTCTGTGATCTACTTCAATCAAGTGGCTATGAAGTGCATGATGTGCGCGATGGAGCGCTTGCTATAGATGCAGCCAAAAAGATAATGCCTAGCCTGATCATTATGGATATACAATTACCGAGTATTTCTGGTATTGATTTAACCAAATGGATGAAGCAGGATCAAGCATTATCCCAAATTCCCATTTTAGTCATAACTGCTTTTGCTATGTCTCGCGATGAAAAGCGAATTTTAGAAAGCGGATGTGATGCCTATATGTCAAAACCCATATCTATTAAACCATTTTTAGAAAAAGTTACAGAGTTGATTAAAGTACCATGACTGCACGTATTTTAGTTGTTGATGATGTTGTTGCAAATGTGAAGCTGCTAGAGGCAAGACTAACAGCGGAATATTTTGATGTTACGCCTGCTTATAATGGGCAAGAGGCTTTAGATCTGTTATTACAGCAGAGCTTTGATATTATTTTGCTTGATGTTATGATGCCAGGAATTGATGGGCTTGAAGTTTGCCGCCGCGTGAAAAGTGATGTTAGAACACAGCACATTCCTGTCGTTATGGTCACAGCTCTAGATAATGTTTCCGATCGGATTGCAGGTCTTAATGCTGGCGCGGATGATTTTTTAACAAAACCAGTAGACAAATTAGCTCTAACGACAAGGGTGCGTAATTTAACGCGGTTAAAAGCTTTGAATGATGAGTTGCGCTTACGCAGCAATACATCAATTAACGCTGGTGGCGAAAATGATACAAAACTTATCAATGTAAATGGTGATAATGGTCATATTCTAGCGATTAGCGATAGTGTGAATGCAATTGATTCACTTGCTCGTCAATTAACAGACCATGGCCATAAAATTGATGTTGAAACAGACCCTGAATATGTCATTTCTCATTTATCACAACCAAATACATATGAGACAGTGATTGTAAATCTGCATTTGGAAAATTTTGACGCTTTAAGACTGTGTTCTCAAATTAGAACTTTAGAAGCAACACGAAATTTGCCCATTATATTAATAGCGCAAAAAGAAGACAAAAAACCAATCATCACGGCATTAGAGCTCGGGGTTAATGACTATATTCTTGATCCTTTTGATCATAATGAGTTGCTTGTGCGGGTGCGTTCAAATATTCAGCGGAAGCGCTATACAGATCAGCTTAGAAGTGAGGTTACTGAAACTATAGAGATGGCTTATAAAGACGCAATGACAGGTCTTTATAATCGACGTTTTATGGAAATGCATCTTGAAAAATTGACCAAAGAAGCAATTGAAAATGACAAAAAACTCTCTTTAATCATTACGGATATAGATTATTTTAAATCAATCAATGATACTTATGGTCATGATGTTGGCGATTTAATTATTCGCGAATTTGGCAAATTAGTTGAAAAAAATATTCGTGAATTTGACTTAGCTTGCCGTTTTGGTGGTGAAGAGTTTGTAATCTTATTACCTGACACGGATTTACGTGTTGCTTGTTATGTAGCAGAACGTATGCGCCAAATTGTCGCTGCTTTTCCTATCAACATTAATCAAAAACCCCATATCATTGGCTTGACCATATCATTAGGCATTTCCACTCTTTCAAGTGATGTGAAGTCGGGAGATGAATTAATGAAAAAAGCAGATAACGCATTATATAAAGCAAAAAGGACGGGGCGGAATAAAATCGCAGCTTGATATTTCGCTCAAAATTTTTTGTTTCTATCATCAATTACGGTCATATATCGCTAAATCTTCTGCTGTACTTATCTTAAATTCAAAAATATGATTATTAAAACCCAGAGATTATCTTTAAAAAAGCCTGCTTTGGAGCAAAGCGAAACATTGGCACGCTATTTAAATGATTGGGAAATTAGCCAATGGCTTGCTAGCCCACCTTACCCTTACACAATTCAAGATGCTGAAACTTGGCTTTTTTCTATAAATGAAAAGCCATATGTTTTTGGTATTTTTAAAGAAGAAGAATTTATAGGTGTTGTTGATATTATCAATCAAATATTAGGCTATTGGCTTAGCACTGACTATTGGGGGCAGGGGTATATGTCAGAAGCGGTTAAAGCTGTTGTCACCTATTTTTCTGAGCAAAATAAAACCCAAAAAATATATTCAAGCTACAAGTTAGATAATCTTGCTTCTAAAAAAATATTAGCAAATAATGGTTTTAAAGAAGTGAAACGCGAGGAAGTATTTTTTAATAGTCACAATAAAGAATTGATGATAATGCGTGTTGAAAGGAAGCCTAGCAAACATGCTTTGGCTAAAGATTTTATCTAGCTCTATGAGTAATAAGATTATATGCTCTAAAATAACCTAAATACATATAGACTTTTAGCAATTAATATTAGTAAGCATATAAATGCAAGTTATAAACAATTATCCTTGAAATAATTGACTTGTAATATAACAATGTAATGGAAAAATGGCTCCTCAGGCCGGATTCGAACCAGCGACCAATTGATTAACAGTCAACTGCTCTACCACTGAGCTACTGAGGAACACTTTAGAGCCTGTATATACATCGAGAATCGCATGATTGTAAAGAACTATTTTGATTTTTTTTTCTAAAAACTAAAAAAAAATATAAATTGAAAGCGATCAAAATTTCCCTATATATTTCAATTGTTTATGAAGGGGCTGGATTTTATAATGTCAATAGGAAATGAGAGTGTGGCTGTCTAAGCGCGAAGGTAAATAAAAGATAAAAGTGATTGTTAAAATTAAGAGTAATAGCTTGAGACTATATTTTAATATTCTAGATAAGATAGAAGAATAGTAAGAGAATTGGTATAATGGGAAAAGTTTAATGGCCTTACTGTCGTTCGTGCATGAAATGGAAGATTTTTTAGATGGTCTCATCATATGCCAAGCAGAGAATAAATCCATTATCCATGAGATATTAAATCCTTATTTTTTAGATGAGGTTAGATTTGATATTCAATCAAATGAATTAAGAGTTTTAAAATCGCTTGAATCAAAAAAACATCAATTCGTCTTAATTTTTGATCATTATAGCAATGATAATCTACAAAATATTCTAACTCTTTTACAAACTATCAACCCTTATTTGCCTGTTTTTGTTTTTGGTGATGGCTATAAAGCGAATGTCCATTGGGATGATCTGAAATCTGTTCATTTTATCATGAATGATATGAAGCAAGATGGCTTTGACGTTATTTTATATCAAGCTTTATGCGCAATTTTCCCGCAACTGCAAAATCAGCAAGTCTATGAAAATTCGCAAAATATTTTTACGGATTCTATCGATAGGCGTAAGAAAAAAAGAGACATAGCTCCTCGTTTTATAGATATATTTAATGATGTTTATGCAGAAATTGGTGATAGTGCACCTGCCTTAGAATTGGTAATTAATGACCCTGAAGTCAATGAATTTGGGATATCATTTGAGGTTTGGCAAAAATTACGTGATATAATTTTAAATGCTTGTCAGCAACTTGTACCAAAAGGTCATATGGAAATTAGTTTAAATATGATTGACAATTTTCTTATTCAACTCAAATCAAGTGCATGGGTAAAACCGCCAAATCTCTCTCTATGTGAAGCTGATATTAATGTGGAAAATTCGTTTCAGTCTTTTGAAAAAGCAATGAAAAATCAAGGCTATAAAGACAATGACTATATCACTAGGAAGATTGATGAAGAAAAATGGTCTATTATTTTTCAAATCTAGGCTCAGGACCTATTAATTTTGTTCAATTCTATTTGAATTAAAAGTATTAAT
>WTKA01000092.1 GCA_011524605.1 Hyphomicrobiales bacterium
GAATATGGGTATAAACAAACCATCAGCACATGTCAACGAAGAAATGTGAAAAAAATGCGTTTTTTTTAAAAAAAATTCCTTCTCATTAAAAAAGGCTTTAAACGCACTTCATGGCCTAATGTTTTATTGAAAATTACCCTTCAATTTGACTAAAATTAGCTAAGCTTTGACTTAAATCCTGCAACATTTGTAATAAAGAAAGTCTGTTCTGCTTTATAACCGCATCAGGTGAATCAATTTTGACATCTTCAAAGAAAGAATCTACCGAATTTCTTAATTTTGAGAAGACTATTAGCGCCTCTTTATAGTTATCACCCTGAATTGCATTTTGAATATCCCGTTGCGATTCTATGATTGCTTTATGCAAATCATTCTCGGCCTTTTCTTCGAATGAATTTTCACTTATATTGACGACGATTTCTTTGCCTGTCTTCTTCTGCTCGGAGGCAAGCATATTACGCGCTCTTTTCAGACCTGCCATAAGATTGATGCCATCTTCATCTTGCAAAATATTTTCCAACGCCTGAATATGGGAGTATTGCCTGCTAATATCGCCTTTATTATCTCTTTTTAAAATTGCAGCAACATGATCATAGCGATGTCCCTTATCTTTTAAATAAACAAACATGCGATCCTCTATAAATTGATAGAGATCTTTCATTGCCTCCTTATTTAATTTGGAAAAGGATAATACTTCATTCAAATCCAGCGAAAGCTTGTTTTCTAAAATTATACGAACAACGCCTAATGCAGCTCGCCTTAAGGCAAATGGATCTTTTGAGCCTGTTGGTTTTTCATTAATTGACCAGAAGCCAAAAAGCATATCCAATTTGTCAGCAAGAGCAACACTAATAGCAACAGCATCTGTCGGCACAGCTTCTGAAGGACCTTGAGGCTTATAGTGCGCTTCAATTGCATTTGCCACGACCTGACTTTCCCCTTGCAACTGAGCATAATAACGCCCCATCAAACCTTGAAGCTCAGGAAATTCACCAACCATCTCCGTTACAAGATCAGCCTTAGAGAGTTGAGCTGCTTGTGCAGTTAATGCTTCATCAGCCCCAATCATTTTAGCAATTTGAATTGCTAAATCACGAATTCGGCTAACCCGCTCCCCTTGAGAGCCTAACTTTTGATGGAAAATAATCTTATCAAGTGCCGGCAATCTTTCACTAAGCTGAATAGCTTGATCTGTTTCCCAAAAGTATTGAGAATCCGCAAGACGTGCCCGAATAACGCGCTCATTACCTGCAACAATGGCATCCCCGCCATCAATGGCTTTTAAATTAGAGGCTAATATAAAGCCATTAGATAACTTGCCAGTTTTACTATCTTTTAAACAGAAGCATTTTTGATGAGATTTTAAAGAAGTGATAATCACTTCTTCAGGCACTTGTAAAAAGGCTTCATCAAAACGACCAAGCAAGACAACAGGCCACTCAACAAGACCTGCGACTTCATTAAGTAACGCCTCATCCTCAACAAGCTCTAGTCCATGGGCAAATGCCACATTTTTTGCATCATTTAAAATAATGTCTTTACGCCTATCTAAATTGAGAATCACATATGCCTTTTCCAAGCTTTGCTCATAATCCTCAAAACGCTTAACATCAAAAGCTTGAGGCGCTAAAAAACGATGACCATAACTTTCAGCTTTGTTAGACACGCCCTCAATATTAATATTAATATATTCAGGCACCTCTCCTTCAACACCAAAAGAGCAAAAGATGTTATGCAGCGGGCGCACCCATTTAAGACTACCCGTTCCCCAGCGCATAGATTTTGGCCAAGGGAAATTAAGAATTGTCTCTTCAAGGACTGCTCCAATAATTGTGGAAGCATCAACGCCTTTTTTTTCTGTTCTCGCAATATAAAAATCACCCTTTTTAGGGTCTGATTGAATTTGCGCTTCCTCAATTGTGTTTAACCCTGCAGCGCGCATAAATCCTGCTAATGCTTTTTCAGGCGCACCCACTTTCGGCCCTTTGCGCTCTTCAATCATATCGGCTGTTTTAACTGGCAAGCCAGAGATACAAAGTGTTAAACGCCTCGGCGTTACAAAGCTTTCAGCACCTTCATAGGTAAGACCTTTGTCAACAAGCTTGTCTGTCATTATTTTTTTAAAATCAGCTGCAGCACGGGCTTGCATACGTGCTGGGATTTCTTCAGAAAAAAGTTCGATTAATAAATCAGGCATATTACTTCCATTCCAAGCAAGTGATCTTATTGATTTTCAAACCCTATAGATCAACTCGCCTTTTCTTCTTAAGAATTTGGTTAACGAGGTTGCGCTAAAGCACCGCCAGCATCTGTGTTCAAATAAGCTTCACCGCATTTTTTTGATAATTCACGAACACGCAAAATATACCCTTGGCGCTCTGTAACTGAGATTACACCTCTAGCATCAAGCATGTTGAAAATATGAGAAGCTTTAATGCACTGATCATAAGCAGGTTGCGCCATTTTATGAAGCTGATTAGCCTCCCCTTCTAAGGCCTTACCCGCGGCGATAATTGCCTCACACTCAGCTTCGGCATCTATAAAATGTTGTAGCAAGGCTTCTGTGTTTGCTTGTTCAAAGTTATAGCGCGAATATTCTTGTTCTGCTTGCAAGAAAACATCACCATAAGTAACTTTCTCATCACCTGAACGCCCGTTGAAATTCAAGTCATAAACATTATCCACGCCTTGCACATACATGGCTAAGCGCTCAAGTCCGTAAGTAAGCTCACCAGAAACAGGGCTACATTCAAAACCACAAACCTGCTGAAAATAGGTAAATTGGCTGACTTCCATGCCATCGCACCAACATTCCCAGCCTAAGCCCCACGCACCAAGCGTTGGACTTTCCCAGTCATCTTCAACAAAGCGAATATCATGCAATTGTGCATCAATACCAATTGCTTTTAGGCTATCGAGATAAAGCTGCTGCAGATTTTTGGGAGAAGGCTTCAGCAAAACCTGAAACTGATAATAATGCTGCAAACGATTTGGATTTTCACCATAGCGACCATCTTTGGGACGGCGGGAAGGCTGCACATAGGCTGCATTCCAAGGCTTCGAGCCTAAAGAGCGCAAAGTTGTAGCTGGATGAAAAGTCCCTGCCCCGACTTCCATATCATAGGGCTGACAAATGACGCAGCCATAATCTGCCCAAAATTTTTGTAATGTTAAGATAAGTCCCTGAAAAGAATTTTTAGGGGACATATGCTCTGTAGCTTCAGCTATGGATGATGAGGTATTAGACATTTTATTCTCTGTAAAAACAAATAAATTCAAGCTTTCATAACGCTTCATCGCAGGATTAGCAATTTATTTTATCTTCAATGCAAGGGTAAACTAATAGCCTTATAATATGATCTATTTTAGAATATGGGCTAAATATAAGAAATGGACTAATGTAAAAATCAATATGCATTTCAGTATATTAGCCAGCACTACAAAATAAAAAAATATTAATATTTAATTTTAATAGAAAAAATAGAAAATTATAACAACAGTATAAAATGTATATTTAATATATGACAAGCATTCAATATCAATATATTAACAATTGGATATAGTAATACTTCTCTTTAAACGCTAACAGAGGATATTACAGTGTTTAGTATTGATAATTTATACAAAATTATAATTCAGAGCGATCTTTTCAATTCTGCATCTATCACCAACTTATTTGCCCTACCCAATGCTCTTGCAGATTTTGGCGCTCAAATTGCCTCACACACATATGGTGATAATAATGATAATCGCATTAGCCAAGGAAATGATGATGACAACGCAATATACGGACTTGGCGGTGAAGATATCATCTATGGCGAAGATGGAGAAGATCGTATTACAGGCGGTGACAATCAAGATATAATCGATGGTGGTGTAGGGGATGATTATATTTTAGGTCAAGCTGGTAATGACACATTAATTGGCGCATCAGGCAGCGATACCCTCAGAGGCGGGAGCGGCAATGATCACCTCATAAGCAGCTATACACTTGACATAGAGGGCGATATTTTAATTGGCGATGCAGGCAATGACTATATTGTCGGCAATGCTGGCAATGACAGACTGTATGGCGGTGCTGATAACGACATTATCAATGGCGGTGCTGGTAATGACCGTATAACAGGTGATGATGGACAAGATATTTTACATGGCGGCGATGGTGACGACTATATGCTAGGCGGCGCTGATAATGACCTTATTTATGGTGGTGCTGGAGCAGATGAACTCTATGGCAATGATGGCACCGATATCATCTATGGAGGCGAAGGCGTTGACCATATTTTTGGTGGTACGGGCGTTGACTATCTTTATGGCGATGAAGGCAATGATCATTTACTAGGCTATACGGGCAGCGATGTTTTATTTGGCGGCGATGGCAATGACCGTCTTGAAGGTCAAGAAGGCGGCGATGTCATTGTTGGCGGCGCAGGCGATGACATTCTTTGTGGTGGTAATGAAGGCATTACCGAAGATGACAATGACGTTCTTATCGGTGGAGAAGGCAATGACTATTATCGTGGCACCCATGGTATTGATCTAGGGGTTATGGAAGGCAACCCTGAAGATTATATGTTCTTGCATTATGACAAATTCCACCTAAAGGCTGCCGATGGCACGCGGGATATTTTTGAAACCGTCGAATATGTGTTATTCGCAGATGGAAGTGTTTATAATATTGAAACACGCGGATGGGAAGAAGAGCTGCCAGATCATTGGCCTCATTTTGACCCAACGGCGGTATAAAATTTTTATGATGAAGTCTCCTGCATTTTAATGTGGGGGGCTTTTTGTTTATTTACTCTTTGGTTATTCAAGGCGCACGATGAGACCCGACGGAGCGTAAGCGAGTAAGGAAAGCCGAACAGAATTATAAAATTATGTACAGACGCGCAGTCGCACTTGTTTGAGTGCCTATAATTAGCTTCTTATCTTTCTCATAACTCACCTCATACTTTTCCCCTGACTTGATGCGGGGACTTTTGTATAGCACACTTATCTTCTTCATAACTACTAAGAGCAGTCTAGTTTTGTGAGATTAATTTGTTTGCACTCACGACAATTCGCTTCGCTCATGTCTCCGTGGGGGCGGCCTGACCGGCCGACGTGCAGTCGCACTTGTGTGAGTGCCTGTAAAATCTCACCTAAATACTTTTCCTGGAATTTCGTGAGAAATATCCAGATCGCAATCGATTATGCTCTTTGATATTTTTATACATTATACTACCCGACCCCTGATCAAGTCAGGGGAAAAGTGTGTTGTAAGTTCGAGGCAAGCGATGAGACCAAGCGGAGTGAAACGAGCATTGATTAGGCGAAGAGCATTAAACAAATAAAGAGATTAGCAAAGTCCACGGAATTTTGAGATTGCGTTGGCATTTTCATCAGACTGGGTGATAAATCCGACACGGCGATTTTCGGCACTTTCACCATTATTTTCATTTTTCAAAATATATTCGCCTGCTCCAATGGGAAGCAATTGATTTGGCGCTGCGCCTAAGCGAATAAGACGATTGGCAACGGCTTTTGCGCGGCGGGTAGAAAGTGCACAATTATACCATATCTCCCCCACATTATCGGTATGACCGATGATCGCGAATTTTTTACTCGCTAATATTTTTGTTTGTAACGCTTGCGCTAATGTTTCAAGCTTTTCTTTTTCATCCGCTCTAATTTGTGCTGAATTGAAATCAAACTCAATAACAATATCTACACTCGCAACCTCTTCATCTTCAATTTTTGTTACTGCAGATGTCACAATTTCCTCTGGCTCAATCTTAATTGCTGACAAGTCAATATCATCATCAATTGATTCTAATGTAGGTAATTCAATTGATGTAAAAAATTCAGGCTTTGGCTTAATCGCCTCATTTGCTGTTTTACAGATATCTTCATCTTTTGCATCTGCGAGACAGCGCGCTAAGGCCTCTATCTTATCTGCCTCGCTCTTTTTCACATCCACTTGGGCATGGCTAACAACTGCACATAAGAGTATGCAGCTGAAAAATGATGCAATTTGGGCAAACCGTTGGGCTATCAATATGCCGTCCTTCTTAAAAAGCAAAATAACTAAAGCGCGCCTTTTGTTGACGGCAATACATTCGCATGATCCTTATCAATAGAAACAGCAAAACGAAGCACCCGCGCTAATGCCTTAAAACAGCTTTCCGCAATATGGTGGTTATTTGTGCCATATAGATTTTCCATATGCAATGTCAGCCCCGCATTCATGGCAAAAGCTTGAAACCATTCTTGGAAAAGTTCAGTATCCATCTCACCAATTTTATCGCGGGTGAATTCAACTTTCCACACAAGAAATGGACGGCCTGAAACATCAACAGCTGCGCGGGTTAGCGCTTCATCCATAGGCAAATAGCAATCCGCATAACGCATAATTCCCTTTTTATCGCCTAAAGCTTCAGAAAAAGCTTGCCCTAATGCAATGCCAATATCTTCGGCTGTGTGGTGAAAATCAATGTGGAGATCCCCTTTACAGCGCACAACAATATCCATTTTACCATGCTTAGCGAGCTGATCTAACATATGATCTAAAAAGCCAATGCCTGATTGATTATCTGCCTCCCCTGTTCCATCTAAATTAACGGAGACAGAGATATCAGTTTCATTCGTTTTACGATCAATCTTTGCTTTACGCACTATATTTTCCTCATACTCTTATAAAGATTGCAGTTGATATATCAAAAAAGCTTGTCAATTGCTAGAAAACCCTTACATGTCCTTTCAAATAGTTTACAATTATGGCGAAAATACTGAAATTTTGAGGATTTAACATGGCTGGCTGGCACGCAACAACAATTCTTTCTATTCGTAAAGATGATAAACTTGTTATGATTGGCGATGGTCAAGTATCCATGGGCGACACAGTTGTAAAACATACGGCACGCAAAGTTAGACGGTTGGCTAAAGGCGATGTTCTCGCAGGGTTTGCAGGCTCAACAGCAGATGCCTTCACGCTTTTTGAGCGGCTTGAAGCTAAATTAGAAATGTTTCCAGGTCAACTTCTACGCTCATCCGTGGAATTGGCAAAGGACTGGCGCACAGATCGTTATTTAAGAAAGCTAGAAGCTATGATGCTAGTTGCTGATAAGGAAGTTTCTTTAACCCTTTCAGGTTCTGGCGATGTCTTAGAACCTGAACATGGCGTTATGGCCATTGGATCTGGCGGCAACTATGCACTTGCAGCTGCTCGCGCTCTTTATGAAACGGATATTGATGCAGAAGCTGCAGCAAGAAAAGCAATGGGCATTGCAGCTGATATTTGTGTTTACACCAATGCTAATTTTGTTGTTGAAACGATGGATGTTCCAAAATCACCAAAACTTATTTCTGTATAATGAAATACTGAGTAAAGATGAGTTTTGCTTCACTTGTAAAAGTTATATCTAAGACTCTATCTCTAAAATAGATTTGCAGGCAATATTTTTCTAAGCAAGGCTGTTTAGCTTGAAACACCCTAAGAATTATTTATATAGCCTGCTCACTTTCTTTTGCCGATCATTTTGCAATTCTTCTAAAAATCGATTAACTTCTGATGATAGTGACTGAGTTTCAGACGCCATTGCTTTAAGCGAATCAAGCATAGCTAAAGATTTATCCTCACTTTTTTGCGTTGCACTATTTGCATCGATAAGCTCTTTTGAGATCAAATCTGTTAGGTCAGCAGAAGTATTCATTTTACTAGAAATATTTGAAATTGCTTCATTTTGTGCATTAATTCGATCTGCTACATTATTTGATGCGGAAGCTATATTATTCACAGAGCTACTAATTTCCTCTAGAGACCCTGTTATATCATTTGTGCATCTAAACATTTCTTCAATTACAGTTTCAATATTTTGTACAGATTCATCTGTTTGCTTTGCAAGATTTTTAACTTCTCCAGCAACAATAGCAAAGCCTTTGCCAGCGTCCCCGGCACGTGCTGCCTCAATTGTTGCATTTAAAGCCAACAAGTTCGTTTGACCTGCTAAATTTGATATTAGTTCAATAACGCTACGCACTTCATTGGAAGCTTTAACAAGCCCTAATGCTCTTTGTGAAGCCATTTCAACATTGGTTTTAGATTGCTCTACAGTATGCTTTGTCGTCGAAACCTCTAAATTTACGCCTTTAATCATTTCTGCTAAGTCATGGGCTGACACTGCTACTTGCTGAACATTTTGATTGACCAAGTCTGCTTGATCCGTGGCAGTATATACTTTTGAGCCAGCCTTTCTTATATCATGAGCAACTTCATTAGAAGAAAGAGCCAAGTCATCAGCTGATGATACTGTTGACTTAATAATCCCGCTAATACGTCTTTCAAAACTATTAATCAGACCATCAATAGTTTTTTTATGCTCTAAAGTCATTTTATACTCAACTTCAGCTTGCTTCTGCCTTAAAGCTTCAGCTTCTCTAGCGTTATCTCTAAAAATGTGCAATGCATTAGACATAGCACCTAGCTCTCTATCATTATAAACATCAGGCACTTTAATATTAATAGCCCCTTGAGATAGCTTAGTCATCACAGCCGTCATTTCGTTAAGGGGACGAGAAATGCCCTTTGCAACAAAATAAGAGATCAGCAAAGAGATAAGTGTTGTTGCAATCAGAGAAATGAAAATCATTTGCTCAACAAATGCCATATTTTCTTGTGCTTTTGCTTGCGTTAATACAATCTCTTTATCAATAACATCTCGGATTAGACCCAAGCTATATTGTAATAAAATTGAATTAAAATTGGCCTTCGTAAAATAGGATTTCTCTTCTACCGATAAACTATTTAATTTTTCTTCACTGTAATTTATAATCTCTTTAAATAATGCATCACTTTGAAGATTGAAACGCTGAATACCAGCTTTTGCAACAGATTGCCTAATATGCGAATTAGAAATCGCAAATAATTCATTATACCACTTATAACTATCTTTATGCAAATTATCTAACTGATCAAAATATTGATTTAATTCAGCATCATTTATATTAACCTGTTCTCGCCATTGAGAATAAAGCGACTCTGGATAGTTTTTCGTATTTTGCAATGATTTATTGTAAAAAACCGAATTTTCTACATCATTTAGCAGGCGGCTATAGTCATTCTGAATTCTAAATATAAAATCATTTATATAATAAAATTTACCTTCAAATTCAAAGCCATAACCGCTAATGTCTTTATGTGAATTTTGCAGACTATTTGAAACTTTTACAAATTCTTGAGCACTGATTTTAATATCATGAGCTTTTGTCTTTATTTCATCGTGAGATGGCGCCGGTAAGTCATAGTTAAACCCAAGCTTCTTATAATTCTTTGCATGTTCAGAGTTGAGAAACGCATCAGAATTCGTACCTAACTCTATTGCCGCTACTAGAGTATTGATTTTCAGATTTTCATTTTTTAAATGCTGCCTATATTGCTTTAGCTCTCTTTCGTCGTAGATATTATCTATTTCCAGTATTAAAGAGCGGCTTATAAGAACAGAAGTTAGAACATCTTTAGCAATATCTTTTAAGGGCAGAGATTTTGAAATAATCTCATTATTTTCATTATGAATTTTCTTATAAAGCAGAATACTAGCAATATTCGTTGCAACGCCAAAAGCAATTATAAGTAAAAAACTAGGCAAAATCCTTTTCAATATTGACCTACTAAAGATTTTAACTTTTATTTTCTCTACATAATCAAGCATAATCAACCAAACATTTTGAAAATTACAAAATAAGGATCTCTAAACACCAAAAAATTGAATATTTAATATATTTCAATCCCAGAATTACTTATACTTAATAATAGAATATAAATATTAACAATTATTTTGTTCACAGACTATATTTGATTAATTTTATTCATTTTTTA
>WTKA01000155.1 GCA_011524605.1 Hyphomicrobiales bacterium
ACTCCATCACCCTCACCCCAGCCTCAACCAATACAGACGGCTTCTTCTTCGCCATAATGGAGCGCATGAGTTAGTTTTTTCTTTTCTCAATGAATTAATGCTTATGGTAGCTTACTTACAACAAAGCGCGTCAACTGCTAAAATCACGTCTCTATGAAACTTCTTAAAGCTTATAATATACCAGCTCACCAATAAGCTGTTTATTAATAAAATTCTAACAAAAGATGAGTAGGTTTATAAAAGTGCTTTGCTTAGGGAGAGTAATAATGGATATGCGCATTGAAGCCAGCAATAAAACACTAAACTATATATTTGCTAAGAATGATTACAGATTTGAAATACCTCCATATCAAAGACCCTACTCGTGGACTGAAAAAGAAGTAGGAGAGCTTCTTGATGATATCATGGAGGCAATGGATGAAGAACGCGAAAATTATTTTCTTGGAAGTTTAGTTCTTATTAAATCACCTAGCGAAAAACAGGCAAAAGTTGTTGATGGCCAACAAAGATTAACAACTCTAACAATTTTATTCGCTGTGTTGCGAGATTTAGCTTTAGAGTTAGATCTTGAAGATGATAGTCTTATACGTGGTATAGATAAATTTATCACAGCAGAGCGTGATGATTTTAAAGAAGGTAGCACTGGCACGCCAATTCTAAAGGTTAGAAATAATTTGCAAGAGCGGGAGTGTTTTCGTAAATATATTCAGGAACAAGGTGCTACAAAAGATCAAGTAAATTCAAATGAAGGTACAATAGCAAAGCTATTCATTGCAAATGCTAAAGCACTACAGGTTAAGGCTCCTAAAGAAGCAGATGAAATACGTAAACTTATTACTTATATTAGAGATAATTGTTCACTTGTTGTAGTGGAGGTAACATCTGAAAGTGAAGCAAGGCGTATATTCCAAGTTCTAAATGCGCGTGGGTTAGATCTTGAAGCAACAGATATCCTAAAAGCTCAGCTTTTAGAAAAAATTAAAGATGAAAGTATGGAAGATTATGCTTCTCGCTGGGAAAATAATGAACAATTAGTCGGTCGTCGTGAATTTACACAATTATTCACTCATATCCGAATGATGAAGGCTAAAAAGAAAAGCAAAGGATCATTAGAAGAGCAATTTCCAATGGATGTGCCAGAATTTTCAAACCCTGATCAGTTTTTTGATACAGTATTAGATCCAATTATAGAACACTACATAAATTGCAAAGATAATGACAAAGCAAATCGACTTTTTGGTATTGAAGGTGGCAAAATACTTCGCTCGTTATGGAGAGTTGATAATAAAAACTGGTTACCACCATTACTGGCTTATTTGTGTAAATTTGGCTCAGATAAAGCTTTGAATTTTTTAAAGCGCCTTGAGCGACAAACATATTACCTTTTTATTTTAAGAAGGTATGAGAATGTAAGGATAAAGCATTCGGTCAACATAATAAACGCTATTGATACTGCAAATTCTTTAGACGAACTTTTAAAGGATGAGAGGCTTGATCTCACATCTACAGAGAAGGAAGCAGTTTTAGAGAAGCTTGATCATGATCTCTATGGAAGCAAACCATGCAACCCAATTCTTTTGCGCCTAAATGATGCCATGTCTGATGGAGAAACCGCTTACTATGGAACGGTTACTGTTGAACATATTCTTCCACAGAATCCTACAAAAGGATGGAATACATTTTCAAAAGAAGATAGGGAGGATTGGACAAATCACATAGCTAACCTTGTACTTTTATCAAAAAGGAAAAACCCGAGCGCTGGAAATAGGAGCTTTCTTGAAAAAAAAGAGACGTATTTCTCCGATAAAGATGGCAAAACCTCGTTTGTTTTAACGCAAGATGTGATTAAATATAACAAATGGGACGTCGAAGAACTTGAAATGAGAAGAGAAGCTTTACGGGCTAAGCTAATAGAAATTTGGGATTTGAATTGAACTTGAGGCAGTGATCTATGATGATAATCTGACATTCTATGACCTATAGTTTTTCAAATATCGCCCCATGGATCTCGAATAAGTGCACCATGTTCAACAGATTCAATGATGATTTCTTCTGGTTCAATGCGATAAAAAATGACATGTGAACCATGGACAAAACGGCGTTCTTTTTCATTATCAGCTTTTGCTTTACGCCCAAGTTCTGGCGTAAATGTCAAAAGATCAAAAGTTCTGCGTAGTGAATCTTCGTATTTAAAAGCCTGTAATTCGCCAAACTCTAGAATGCTTTGAATGAAAATATCTTCTAAATTTTCGACAGCAGCTTCTGTGAGCCTATAGCGCATATTCTTGATTTTTCTGTATTAATTTGGCTTTCTGTAATGCAGATTGGAAAACATCATCAACGCTATTATCGGATATAGGGCTTTCTTGTCGCTCTTGGCGTATTTCTTCTTGAAAGCGCAGATAATCATCATCCGATAAATTACGGATCACAGCTATATCTTCCTCAGTTGGGGTTGCCAGTGAGGTAATAGTGATTTTTCCATTTAAATATTTTTTGCTCATATTATCATTATAACTAGTTTTAACATATATGCCATTTATTGAATTATATCATCAAAACACTCTAAAATGAAATGAAAACGTAGCATACTCTATCAAATGGACAGCTTATTCGAGCCAAACATCACAACCCCTTTATATAAATATCAACCCACTCACCCCCAAATAGCTCTAAATCTTCACGCCTGATTTTTTAATCGCTTGCGCTAGGCGGCCTTGCAATGCTTTTTGAATATTTTGAGGCCCTGCAACAATATGGCAATTTTTCATCATATTCTGCTCGCCTGCATGGTCTGACAAAAAGCCGCCCGCTTCTTTTACCTGCACAATACCCGCGCCAATATCCCATGGTTTGAGATGTAAGTCCCAATAGCCATCTGTGCGACCAGCGGCAACCCATGCAAGGTCAATCGCTGTTGACCCTGTGGAGCGAACGCCCGAAACTTCTGGCGCAATTTGCG
>WTKA01000003.1 GCA_011524605.1 Hyphomicrobiales bacterium
AAGGAACTCAAGAATGAGTATTACCTCATGGCACGCTCGTGTCAATGGGCTAGGTCAACTCGACCTATTCCATAAATCAGAAAAACCTAAAACAACAAAAGTCTCACAGCACAAACAACCTTGTGAGAATACAAAACTAAATGCCACACCTTTTACACGGTTAGTAAAAGAGCGAGCGAATATTTCGCAATCATTGGCCAATGCAATTGCATATGCGAATGGAATAAAAGGAGTTTACGACCATGAACGATAAAGCCATTATGATTTACCGCATTGACGGTGAAAACGGCGTTCGCTCACAAAATGGGCGCGATGCATGGGCATTAGCTGAATTATTACGAGCAGGTAAAAAGGGGTGTACGCCTATTAACAACCCCGCGCCGCGCTGGAGCGCTTATATTCATAATTTGCGCAAAGACGGACTAAGCATTGAAACCATCACAGAAAATCATGGAGGCCAATTTCAAGGCACACATGCGCGCTATGTTTTGCATACGCCTCTTGAAATTCGTATGAGCAAGGGGGTGAACATTGGCGAAACGGCATAACAACAATGGCCGTTCGAAAGGAGAAGGGCAATATACCGCCCTTCCCTACTTCATGCTCAAACATGAAGCATGGCGCGGCTTATCAGGCAATGCAATGAAAGTTTATTTAGAGCTTTGCACTCGCTACACGGTCAAAGGCGATGGCATCACCAACAATAATGGCGAACTTACTTTAAGCCTAGATGAAGCAGCGCGCCTGCTTAAAATGGGCAAATCAACCGCACAACGCGCCTTAATAGAGCTAGAAGAAAAAGGCTTTATCAAGCTTTGTAAAAAAGGCCATTGGTATGGCAGGCAAGCAAGTAAATTTGCAATAACCAACCAAAAACTAAACGGACAACCACCAACCAAAGACTGGCAAAATTGGGGCAAGCAATAAGCCCCTTTATTTCTTTGCTTATGTCTTATTATGTACAATTTCACCGTTATATGTTATTTGTTATATAGTTTTCCATATTTGTAATATAGAATTATATAACAGCTGTAATAAAAAATGAGCGTAAAATGCAAATTGAAATAATCGTGAATGCTTTTTGGGATGATGAAGCAAAGGTATGGGTTGCGACTAGCAATGATATAGATGGCCTTGCGATAGAAGCTGATAGTTTTGAAGAACTCACAATAAAAATTCCAAACGCATTAGCTGATTTAATAGAGTTAAATGGCTATGATGATTATAAGGGCTTGCCAGAAATTCCTTTTCATTTAATGGCTAGTCATAACGGCGCTATACAGAATCCTATAAGTTAAGATATTGCCTAATTATACCCGTGAACTAAAAAAGATGCTTGAAGCTAATGGTTGCTACCTTCATAGGCAAGGAAGGGGTGACCATGAAATTTGGCATAGCAATATCAATGATAAAAAATTTACAGTGGATGGCAATATTAAATCCCGTCACACAGCAAATGAAACTTTGAAGCAAGCAGGCTTAAAGAAGCATTTTCAATCCAATTGCTAAGAATAGGGTATGATAAATTTAAGCTTGTAAATTATCATAAAAAATATTTCTCGGTACGCATACGGGACATAAAGCCTAACATATATCCCATATCAGAACCGAAGCACCGTTTTTCTTCGTGAATATGTCCCATTTGAGAACCCGTAAACCTCAAATTTCATGAAGATATGTCCCATTTCAGAACCATATATATATTACTATAGGGTAAGCTATTTAATTAGAACAATAATATAGAAATAATAGACAAATAGCATAGCCCGTAAAATTTTTTAATTTTTTGTTTCGTGGCTATTTATTTTTTGCAAAATTTAATGACTTTAAGACGCTAACCGATTTACCCGATATCATAACGCGCGTATGGCAAACCATGCTTTCTAAGGTCTTGTCAGAGGAAAATTGCATTGAATTTGAATTTGGTCTAGATTTCCTACCTCTCAGCGTTTTCTTTAACAAGAAAAACGCCTGTCGGGCATCGCCGTCGCTTTTATTTTTTATGATGCTCTTCGACTTATCCGAAAACTGATTCCCACTTTTCGGGTCTCATCGCTTGGCTTGTGCAAATACTTCAAAAATCCTTTTAAATATTTCAAAACATCACCCGAGATCATCAAACTTGCTGTGATGTATTATGCAAGATTTCCGCTTAGCTTGCGCCAAGTTGAAGACACTCTCCATGAACGTTGCTTTGATATTTGCCATGAAACAATTCACTTTTGGTGGAACCGGTTTGAACCAATATTCTCCAAGGAAATTCGTAAGCGTAGGCCAGCTCAACACTCGCTGTGGAGGTGGCATATCGATGAAGTCTTTGTGAAAATAAATGGTCAAAGATTTTATCTTTGGCGTGCCATGTTCCGTTTCCGAAGTATGAGATACTTGCAGAAATTTACCTCAATTCAATGTCAATTTCACAATCATTTCCTATATAGTCTAAGTAATTTTTTAGATGATAATCTTAGACTATATCTAATTATTATCGTTCAACTTTTCATTTTAAAATGAGATCATTTTAAAATAGTTTGGCTATACCAACGCCACCTCGAAACCAGACAAAATTTTAAGAAACTCCGTGATCAATCGCTTGTCGATTGGCAAAATATTTGTGCGGTTGAGGTTCGCTTAATTTAGAATTGCACGGCATTTAGATACGAGTTAGAATTAGTCTGACAGCACCCTTCAACTTCCCACAAAAAAAGAGGGGGGGGGGCAAGTATCGCTGCCATTGCCGTATTTTTTATATACCTACAGCTTAAAACCCTCTAAAGCTGTACATGTATTTTCACAGTAAGGGATAGTTTCTATTTTTTAATTACTAAAATAATCATGTCCTGCTTCTAGTAATTTGCGACAATTTAATCTCAAGTCAATAAAGTTGTGAAGCAAATTAATATAAACTTAAAATTAAGAACGACTTTCAAATTGTATACAACTG
>WTKA01000137.1 GCA_011524605.1 Hyphomicrobiales bacterium
TCATTTGGCAAATCACATCAGCTGGTGGAAGTTCATCTAGGATAATGCCAATGGCGTGCTCAATGATACCCATAATATTAGCAGATAAGGCGGATTGGGCTTGCATATAATTTATACCTTGGGATTGAAAATAAGCAAACCCCGCTGCAAGACCCTTTTCATATCCTTGCTCATAGCCCTTATCCTGAAAATTCTTTATGCGTTGTTTTTCCTGTTCACTCCAATCAAATGTCGCGCGGACAATCGCATCAACTTCTTCCAATTTTTCAAATTGCGCGGCGGGTAAAATATCGACCTCTTCTAACAATTCTGGTGATTTTACCTTAAGACTTTTCATATCAACATCCTCTTTTTGCTAGGATCTAGGCTCAGGACCTATTAATTTTGTTCAAGGAGAAAAACGCAGATACTAATTTTTATTATCAAGGATTTTCAACGCTGAAACAAACTATTTTAATCCAACCCTAATAATAATTAGCCTACTTCTGCCACTTTTAATGCCTGGTCAATTTCATCAGATAATTCGTTAAATTCAGGCGATATTTCATAGGCTTGCTCTTGTGCAATAAGATTATCTTCAGTTAAGTCCACGTTGACCTGCTCATTCATTTCCACAGCTGCAAGCCCTTCATCCGTATATGGCTCCATTTCATGATCTGATATGTTTTCTTGGTGGCCGACTTGAGCATTTTGCGCTTCATGAGTAGGCAAAATCGGGGGATAGCGATCAACCAGATCAAAAGCTTGTTGCAGATATATAGCCAACTGTGCTGCCTCTTCAGGAGGTAATTTTGTTTGCTCAATGACTGCGGATGGCGATACCCGCAGTAAAAATCGATCTATTAAAAAGTCAGGCATCGCGCCAAATAAACAAGCAATCACATGCTCAAGAACCTCATCCAACTGCGCTAAATCTAATGTTTGGGCAACAGGAATTGAAGCAATGGGCTCATATGTAATTTGCTGCAATTCATTTAACATGGACGTTGTTTGATGCCATTGCACTAAAGCAAGAAGAACGGGTGGCGATATTTGGGACAAAATCAAATCACGATGCAATAACAAGGTTATTGTCCTTGCATATTGATTGATATAGTCAATATCACTTATAGCAAGGCGGAGAAAGCTTTTTTCCTGCTCACTCATTTCATCGGGCACTTGCGGCAAAAGCGTTGTCAGTTTTGCTATGACTTTTTGCTTTGGCTGATCAAACGGCAATATATCTAGCAATGTCTCAGGAACAATAATATTCAACTTATTTGCGAGCGCACCTAGGTCACTATATTCAATAGGGTGATTGAGAAAATCTTCCTTGCTTAAACTCATAAATCCGTCCAGTCCTAAAAAATTACCAAAATAAATTGCTATCGCGATGTGCTAACAACATGACCTACGCCTTTTGACCTAAGTCCCTATAGCCGCTTAACTTCATGCATTCAGTTAGGCTTCAACTTCAGCTTCTTCTCCTTCTTCGGTGGCTTGTTCACTCTTTGATGTATCTACCTCTTCCACATCACCATTATCACCACGCGCCTTAAAGAAAAGAAATAGCGTCGTACCTAAAGCGACAAGCAAAACCGCAATAATTGCCAAAATGGACTTGATAACAAAGATACTGGCAGGATGGATGGTCATCCCAGCGAAGCTTGTTAAATTAACCTCAAAACTCTTTGGTGCGACATAAGAAACCATCACACTGACATCCGTATAGCTGATATCTTGTACAGCATAGGCCACCAATTCTTTTATCCTTACCTGCAATGTGCTGGTGGCAAGCTGAGGATCGGCGACAATAGCCACTGATGCAGTGAGCTTATCTTTCTCCTCAAACCGATTTTTCTCTTTATTTGGGGAGGATAAAATCACGTCAGCGGAAATAATTTCTGGCAAATTTGTTAACGTGCGCGCAATATCTTGGCTAACAACATAATTATATTTAGCCCTTTCCTGAATAGGACTTGCCACTAACCCTTGCGCGGTAAAGACATCATTTACATTGGCAAAATCTTGCTTCGGTAGACCCCGCTGTTTCATAAGAGCAATAGCGCTACTAAACTCATCTTTTGCAACCGTAATCGTATATGTCCCCTCCACATCTACGGCCTTTGAAGCGTTAAACCCCTCTGATAACAGGGCAGATAAAATCAAATTTGCATTTTCTTCATCTAATTTTGTTTTAAGTTCCTGATTACATCCTGCAAGGATTACCAGCATGCATAGGCTTAATACGGTTTTTCTGGCTTTTGCAAATACAGTAATCGAGATGAAATTTTTCTTCAAAATATAAATCATAATAACCTACTGCGCTGATAATAGTTGCTGGACGGCGGAGACTGATTTTTTCAGCGCATACATTGAAAACTCCAATTGCAATTTATCTCCTTTGTCAGCAATCTTTTCATGCATAAATGCATCATTTTTCTCAATCGTATCCTTAATCTTATTTTCTAATCGCTCTACTTTTTGCAACATCAGTGGATCTTGAGTTTCATTGCGAATTTTATTAATATAATCGGTCACATAACCTGGCATCCCCGTTGCTTCCCCATGGGGCTTAAAGGGGTCAACACCCTTGTGTAAATAGGTTTCATAAGATTTTATTTGATCAAATAAATCACTGCCTAGGCTATCCAACCCGCCTGTGTGCCCTTCAATTTTTGGCATTGAAGATATTGCATCAACACTTAAATCGCTCACTAGGTAGCCTCCCATTCAAAACCGAAAAATTATAAAATATTGCAATACTATGATTGACATAAAGAAAAGTTATGACCAATTTTCATTTTTGATTAAGGTTATTAGGAACAATTTTCTTTAAGTTATTTTAAAATAACCGCCAGATCGCTTGCCTATTGCGGTGCAGGTCTAATACAATATTTTAGCACGTTAAATGGAAGTTATGGCTAGGCTCAGGACCTATTAATTTTGTTCAATTC
>WTKA01000033.1 GCA_011524605.1 Hyphomicrobiales bacterium
ATTTCTTCTCATGGGATATTGATATAGAAAATATGAAAAATATGATTGATAATAAACTTGCAAAATCTGGCTTAAGTATTGCCATGGGCACTGTGGTTATACTCACAACCATTGCTTTTGGCATCATGGGTACTGCAGGAATTATATCAACAAAAACACTTCAAAAACATATATTAGATTCAAGCAAAACGACACATTATCTGAATGAATTAAACAATTTAAATGTAACGATTGAGAGCTTTTCAGCAAATACAAACAAAACAAAGCTAGAAGATACAATAGCAATTATTGATGACCATAAAAACACTCTCAAAGAATTATCAAAAAATGCTACTGAAAATAAGCAAAGACTATCCATCATTACAGATGCTATGGTAAAGCTTGATCAACTTGAGGTATATGCGACAAAAATTGAAGAACAACGGCAATTCTACAATCAAAACCAAAACAAGTTAGAAGCAGTTGTCAATAATCTTGATACAGCCATTTCTACCAGCCTTAAATCAGCAACAGAATTAAGATTAAATTTAGAAGGCCCCAAAAGCATCATCGAAGGACCAATGCTTAAGTTAGCATTTGTGAATATTGCCATTAATGAAACCAATAATTTATTTAATCGTGCAAGAGTATATATTATTGCGGATCAACTAGACAAGGCCAATAAAGAATTAGTGACAGCTGCAAAAATAATTGGCCAACTAAAATTTAAAACACCAAATACGTATAAAGATGCAATCATTAAACTCGCTGCAATTATAAAGCCAGATCAACTATTTGTTCATCTCAACAAAAAAGAAAAGCTCGCAAAATTAACTGAATTAAAATCCTCATGGGCAAATTTAAACTATAACATTCGCAAAAAAATGATTGAGGATCAAAAATATATCTTTTCGGAATATTCAAATATTAATTCATCTATATCCTATGCAAATTCTTTATTGCATGATTTAAGCCATGCTCAAGCAGGCATGGCAAAAATCCAGCTCGGCACTGCCTTATTTCTTAAAGATACAAATAAACAAAATATTAGCAATCTTTTAAAAAATATTCCTGTCATTATTGCTAGAACCAATTCAGCTTCTTCTGGCATTAAGGTTGCTATTCAAAATCACACACTATCAGACTATGTGCGAGATAAAATTAATCAAAAAGAGATAGAAAATATTCATATCTACACATATGATATGGGTCAGAAAATTCCAAATTTAGCAGCGAAAACTGCTATTAGCGCGCAAGAAATACGGTATTATGAACAGCAACTATCCAACACTATTTCAGATATTTCTGAAGATGTATTAGCCCTAGTAGCTCACCTAGAGAAACAAGCTGCTAAAGATGCAGAAATTTCTATCCTAGTAATTATGTTAGGTTTAATACTTGGTTTAATTATGTGTATTACTGCTTTTATCTTAATTAGCAAGAAAATTGCACACCCCATAAAGCATATCACAGATGTTCTACAGAAACTCTCTGTTGGCGATTTAAATGTAGACATAACAACCAATCGAAAAGATGAAATTGGCGCAATGCTACATGCTGCAAGCGTGTTTAAGGACAATATTGCAGAATTAAACCATGTTGCGACCCATGACAGCTTAACAGGCATTTCTAATAGAACGTCTTTTTATACCATGCTAGAGAGAATAACAAAATCTGATGAGACATCTAGCTGCATTGCAATTCACATGATTGACTTAGATAAGTTTAAAGAGATTAATGATGAGCATGGACACCCTGCAGGGGATGAGGTCATCATAAAATCTGCTAGACGTATTCGAAATGCAATCCGTAAAAAAGATTTTTGCGCAAGGCTAGGTGGTGACGAATTTGTTGTCATTCAGCATGGCGTGATGAAAGAACAAGACGCAGAGCAAATATCCAAACGCATTATAAAGGATTTATGCAAACCTATAGAGCTAAACAATAATAGCATTGTGCAAGTAGGAGCCAGTATTGGTATTTCAACGAGCTTAGCTGGGAATAGCAATAGCTTAGACCTTGTTTCGCAAGCCGATACAGCGCTTTATGTTGCAAAAAATCGAGGACGAGGTGTATCAGAAGTTTATAATGAAAGCTTGGATCAAGAAATTAATAGCCGAAAAGGCATGATGAAAGATTTAGAAATTGCGATGAATAACAAAGACTTCATGGTTTATTTCCAGCCTCGCATGAATTTAACCTCTCAAAGCATAACAAGCTATGAAGCATTAATCCGATGGGATCGTTCTGGCCATGGCTTCATTAGCCCTGCAGAATTTATCCCAATTACTGAAGAAACAGGTCTAATCATTCCTATTGGCAATTATGTCCTTCAGGAAGCAATTAGATTATCTCAACAATATTTAGCTGGTGGCAAAATTAGCGTTAATATTAGCCCAATTCAATTTAGAGATAAAAATTTCATTCAATATGTTACAAATATTCTTAGAGAAACAGGCTTTGATCCTAAAAATCTTGAGATAGAAATTACAGAAAATGCGCTAATTGAAGACCATGATCTAGCTCTTGATATTATGGAACAATTAAAACAAATCGGCATTTCTATATCCTTAGATGACTTTGGTACAGGCTATTCTTCTTTTGCCTATTTATCTCAATTTCCATTTGATACTATGAAGATTGACCAATCTTTCATTCGCGGCATGTGCGTTAGTAATAACAATAAAGAGATTGTAGAAACAATGATTGATTTATCACAGCGTTTAAATCTAAAAATTGTTGCAGAAGGTGTCGAAAATGAAGAAATTTTTACATTCTTATCAGATAGGGCATGCGAAGAAGTTCAAGGATATCTCTTAGGAAAGCCTGAACCCATTCATCAAATTGTTAAAGATATTCCTCAATCGATTACAAATATATTGCGTGATAAAAAAGCTAGGCTCAGGACCTATTAATTTTGTTCAATTCTGTTTGAATTAAAAGTA